>NZ_JABMCA010000066.1:0-54892 GCF_014706005.1 Actinomadura sp. RB99
TCCGGCGCGCACGCGGCGCCGCGCGGCGGACGGTTCACCGCCCTCGCGCTGCCGCTGGCGCTGCCCGGCGCCCTGGGCCTGCACCTGCTGGGCGCGGCGCCGTCCCCGGCCGCGTCGGCGAGCCCGTCCGCGAGCGCGTCCTCCAGCCCGTCCCCGGCGGCCAAGGCAGCGCAGACGCCCGCCCCCACCGCGAGCGCCACCCCCAGCGCGACCCCGTCCGCCGGCGCCGCCCCGGCCCCCTCGGCGTCACCGTCGGCCACGCCGTCGGCGTCACCGTCGCCCTCGGCCTCGCCGTCCTGCCCGGCCGTCCCGGCGAACGGCTCCGGGCTGTCCCAGGACCAGGCCGCCAAGCTGCTCCAGGAGATCCGGTCGAGCAAGGACCCGGGCGCGTGCCTCAAGGCCGGGGACCAGGCCACCGCGAAGGCCGCCGCGTCCGGTTCCCGCATCTACAGCGACACCGGGACGCTGCGGGCGAGCTCCCTGACGATGTCGGGCCTCAGCTACGACGGCGTCGCGTCGCTGCCCTCGGCGTCCGGGACGGTGCGGGCGCTGAAGTTCACCATGTCCAAGGCCGTCCTGAAGGACGTCGACCAGACCGCCGCGCACGGCGGCGTCACCAGCCGGATCAAGACCGGCTCGCTCACGCTCACCGGCGACGTCGTCATGTACACCACGAAGATGTCGTCGAAGCTGCTCGGCATCCCGCTGACGTTCACCCCGGAGCAGCCGCCGCCGCTCACCCTGCCGTACATGGTCATGACGGACGTGGTGTCCGAGCAGCCCTCGGTGACGGCGAACGGCGCGCGGATCGGCGGCCTCGGCATCACGGCCTGACGCGGGCGGCCGCGCCGGCGCGGCCAGGACCGGGGCCGGGGCCGGGGCCGGGCGTCAGGGCAGGACCAGGCTGATGACGGCCATGGTGGCCGTGTGGCCGGGACTCGCGAAGCCGATCGCGTCGACGTGCAGCTTGCGGCGCAGGATGAAGGCGCCGAGCAGCACCGCCGCCACGACCAGGACCACCGCGACCACGATGATCATGATCGTCTTGCGGCGCTCCGCCTGCCGGACGCCGTGCACGGACGGCGGCGGAGGGGGCTGCTGCCAGTTCGCGAAGTGCGACGGCTGCTCCCACGGCGGCGGCGTCCGCGGTACGCGCTGCGGAGAGTGCGAGGTCGGCGGGCGCTGCTGCGGCGGCGGCACCCACTCGGTCTCCAGGAGCGTCCGCTCTTCCGGCTCGGGACCCGGGCCAGGACCGGGACCGGGACCGCGCTGCGACGGATAGAGGTCGCGCCCGTTGCCCTGGCCGGGACCCGGATCGCGGCGGGTCACCGGGTCCAGCTCGTCCGGGTCGAGGACGGTCTCCGACGCGGCGTCGGCGCCGTAGTAGCGCGACGGCCCGTCCATCACCGTGTCGTCGGCGCTCGTGACCGGCGGCGGAGGCGCCGTCGCGACCTGCGTGAGCAGGGGTTGCGCCTGCGACGCCGTCATCCGGTTCATCGGCTCGCGCGCCAGCAGCCCGTCCAGGACGCGGGCGAGCGGCCCCGCGTTGCGCGCCGGAGGGACCGGCTCGGACAGCGCGGCCTCCAGCGACGCCATCGCGTCCGAGCGCTCGTACGGGGAGCGGCCCTCGACCGCCGCGTACATCGTCGCGCCCAGCGCCCACAGGTCGGACGCCGGGACCGCGCGCTCGCCCTGCGCGCGCTCGGGCGGGATGTACGCGGGCGACCCCATGACCAGGCCCGTCTGGGTCAGGGTCGCGTCGCCCTCGACCTGCGCGATGCCGAAGTCGGTGAGCACGACCCGCCCCGAGTCGGTGATCAGCACGTTGCTCGGCTTGACGTCGCGGTGCAGGATGCCCTTCTCGTGCGCGTGCCGCAGCGCGCCCAGCATCTGCAGCCCGATCTCGGCGACCCGGCGGTGCTCCAGCGGCCCGCGGTCCAGCAGGTCCTGCAGGGACGGGGCGAGGACCAGCTCCATCACGATCCACGGCCGGTCCGACTCCTCGACCACGTCGTGGACGGTCACCACGCCCGGATGGTTCAGCCGCGCCGACGCCCGCGCCTCGCGGAACGTCCGCTCGTACAGGACGGCGCGCTCGGCGTCGTTCAGCCCGGGCGGGAGGACGACCTCCTTGACCGCGACCTCGCGGTCGAGCATGACGTCGAAGGCGCGCCACACGGTGCCCATCCCGCCGCGGCCGACCACCGAGTCCAGCCGGTAGCGGTTGCCGAGCAGACGTGCCTGTGCCATCGGTTTACGGTCCCCCCAGTGTTCATCCCACCCCTGAGGGAGAGAACGTGCTGAGCACATTCTTCACGAGATGTGCCTTCTCGCTCCACTGGGACGAGGGTAGCGCCACCACGACCGCGTATGCCTGGCCGTTCACGATCACGCCCCGGTCGACGGCGTGGGTGCCGCCGAGGCGCGACCAGGTGAACTCGATGTCGGCGGCCGGGACGCCGTTCACGCTGGACTGCTTGATCTCCCCGACCTGCTGGAAGTTCTTCAGGAAGCCGTCCGCGATCGCCTGGTCCTTCCAGGTGACCCAGTGCTGGAACGGGTCGCCGGTCCACGGGGTCTTGTCGACCTGGACGTAGGCCTTGGTGACGGGGTCGGACCACACGACGCCGCGGCTCGTCGTCGACCGCTGCCAGCCGGGCGGCACGCCGATCGAGTAGCCGGGGCCTTGCACCTTGTTGAGGCCCGCGGGCCAGGTGGGCGCGGACGACGTCGGCGGCTGCGACGCCGGCGACTGCGTGGCCGGATCGCTCGCGCCCCCCGCGACGGGCTGCCCCGACGTCGGGGTGGGATCGGGGTGGTCCCCGCCGCTGTGCGGCCAGAAGACCAGCACGGCCGCCGCGACCGCGGCCGCCAGGACGACCGACCCCGCGAGGATCGGCAGCACCGGCGACCTGCGCTTCGGCTGGACGCCCACCGTGCCGGGCCCGCCGTGCGTCGGCGTCCACTGCTGCCCGTCCGTCCCGGGCGGGTAGTGCGCCGTCATGTCCGGCACCGGGACGTGCTGGTTCGGCACCGGAGGAGGAGGCGGCGCGGACTGCGTCGGCCCCGTCCCGAGGCCGGCGCCCCCGGCGCCCCCTGAGGCGGCTCCGGCGCCGTCGGCGACCGTGACGTGGCTCCAGGCGAGCTGCGCGGCGGCCTGGTCCAGGGCGTGCCCGGACGCGACCGCGGCGAGCGCCTCCTCGGCGCTCTCCGCGCTCATCCGCCGGACCGGGTCGCGCTCCAGCAGCCCGAGCAGCACCGGCGCCAGCGGCCCCGCGTTCTTCGGCGGCGGCACGTCCTGCGTCATCACCGCCGCCAGCACCGCCATCGCGTCGCTGCGGTGGTGCGGCGCCTTGCCCTCGCACGCGGCGTACAGCGTCGCGCCGAGCGCCCACAGGTCCGACGCCGGGATCGCCCGGTCGCCGTTGACCCGCTCCGGCGACATGTACGCCGGCGACCCCATGATCAGCCCCGTGCCGGTCAGCGTCGCGTCGCCCGCCATCTGCGCGATGCCGAAGTCGGTGAGCACCGCCCGGTCGTCGTCGGCGACCAGCACGTTCGCGGGCTTGACGTCGCGGTGCAGGATGCCGATCGCGTGCGCGGCGCGCAGCGCCCCGACGATCTGCCGGCCGACCGCCGCGACCCGTCCGGGCGGCAGCGGGCCGTCCTCGTCCACGACGTCCTGGAGCGAGCGCGCCTGGACCAGCTCCATGACGATCCAGGGCCGGTCGTCCTCGTCCACGACGTCGTGTACGGTCACGACGCCCGGATGGTTCAGCCGCGCCGAGGCGCGCGCCTCGCGCAGCGTCCGCTGGTGCCGGGTGTGGCGCTCCTCGTCGCTCAGCCCGGACGGCAGCAGCACCTCCTTGACCGCGACCTCCCGGTCCAGGGTCTCGTCGAGGGCCCGCCAGACCGTGCCCATGCCGCCGCGTCCCACCACCGACAGCAACCGGTAGCGCCCCGCGAGCAGGCGACCTTCCACCATCACCCCTCCGCCGGCTTGAAGAACTGGTACACCGGCTGCAACTCGGAGAACGTCCGGTCCCAGGCGTCCTGGGGAGCGCGCAGCAGGATCGCGTAGCCGTGCCCGTTCGTGACGAACCCCCGGTTCAGGACGTGGATCCGGCCGCCGTCGCCGTCGAAGGTGAACTCCCAGTCCGCCGACCGGTCGCCGTTCCCGGTGTCGGGGACGGGCGGGTGGTCGCCGGTGGGCGTGATCCTGATCTTCCGGTAGCCGGGGAAGCCGGTGCCGCTCCCCATCCGCCGCCAGTCGCCGATGGCGCTCTTGCCGGGGCTGTCGGTCTGGTCGATCTGCACGTAGGTCCGCCTGCCCGGGGCGTAGAAGAAGTCGCTGGTGCCCTTGTGCTCGGGTCCGGTCCAGCCGTCGGGGACCGCCACCGAGTAGCCCGAGCCGTCCTTGTGGGTGCGGAAGCCGGCCGGCGGCGACGTGCTCGACGGGGTGGCGCTCGACGAGGCCGACGCGCTCGCCGACGTCGCCGGCGCGGACGGGTGCCCGCCCGCCGGCGGCGCCCCGGCGCCCTTCTTCGGCTTGTCGTCGCCGGAGCTCGCCCACGCGATCCCGGCGATCACCACGATCACCAGGAGCACGAGCCCCGCGACGATCAGCACGTTGCGGTTGGAGGCCAGCGCGGGCCGCCCCGAAGGGACCGCGGGGCCGCCGGGCGGCGGGCTCTCGACGGGCCGGGTCGCGGGCCCGGCGGACCACGCCGTGGCGCCGTCCAGCTCGGTGCGGTTCGGGTCGGCCCGGGTCAGGTCGGGCCGGTTCGGGTCGGCCCTGTTCACGTCGGCGCGGCTCGGATCGGCCCTGTTGAGAGGGGCGCGGTTCGGGTCGGGACGGTTCGGGTCGGCGCGCGCGGTGGCGCCCGACGGGACGTCGAACCGGGTCAGCTGGTCGGGACGCGCCTCCGGGGACTCCGCGTGCGGCGCGGCCACGCCCTGGCCGCCCGCCCACGGCGCCGCCCGCGTCGCGCCCGCGGGCGGCTCGGGTTCCGGCTCCTCGTACGGGTCGGGCATCGTGCTGCCGGGGGCGCCGCCCGGCGCCTCCTCGACCGGGTACTCGACGGCCATCGTCCGCTGGGTGTCGATGGTCTCCTGGCGGACGATGTCGTCCAGCAGCGCGCCGGCCTCGATGGCCTCCATCCGCTGGTCGGGGTTCTTGCGCAGCAGGCCCTCGATCACCGGGGTCAGCCGGCCGCCCTTCTCCGGCGGGTCCGGCTCGTCGGAGATCACCGCGACCAGCGCGGCCATCGGCTCGGAGCGCTCGAACGGCGACTTGCCGTGCAGCATCGCGTACAGGGTGACGCCCAGCGACCACAGGTCGGAGGCGGGGCCCGCGGTGCGGCCGCGGGCCCGTTCGGGAGCGATGTAGGCGGGCGAGCCCATGACCAGGCCCGTCTGGGTGAGGGTCGCGTCGCCGGACGCGGTGGCGATGCCGAAGTCGGTGAGCACGGCGCGCTCGCCCATCCGGCCGGTACCGGTGATCAGCACGTTGCTCGGCTTGACGTCGCGGTGCAGCACCCCGGCCTGGTGCGCGGCGTGCAGCGCGGCCAGCATCTGGCGGCCGATCTCCGCGGCGCGGTGCGGCTCCAGCGGCCCCTCCTGCTTGATCACCTGGTCCAGGGAGCGGGCCTTGATCAGCTCCATGATGATCCAGGGCCGGCCGTCCTCCTCCACGACGTCGTACACGGTGACGACGCCGGGATGGCCGAGCCGTGCCGCGGTGCGCGCCTCACGGAACGTACGCTTATGGTGGACAGCGCGTTCCTCATCGGTGAGACCATGCGGCAGGATGACCTCCTTCACCGCGACGTCTCTGCCGAGGACCTCATCGTGTGCCTGCCAGACCGTCCCCATGCCGCCTCGGCCGACCTGGGTCACCAGGCGGTAGCGGCGGGCGAGCAACCGCTCACCGGTGGTCTCATTTGGCATATCCGCGACCATATCGACTTTTGCTGACAACCTTGGATCGAGCTTGCAAGCGACATCCCCCCACCCGTACGACGTCCGGCGCCGCGCCGAGGTTCGCCACCGGGCGGGCGGGCCCGGACGGGAGCGTGGTGCGTGTGACACCCGGTATGAATAAGCCCGGTACGACCAACAGGGCCACGCACGGCGACGGGGGGACCATGGCGGAGAAGGGCCTACTGGGCGAATGGCGCCGCCTGCTCCAGGCCGCGCCGACCATCTTCTTCTGGTACACCCGTCTCTCCGGGATCCTCTCGCTCCTTGCCTGGGTCTCCTATGGTCTCATCCTCGAGATAGCCGATATCTGGGCCCTGCGGTGGATCGGCTACCTCGGCTGGTTCCCCAGCGTGCCGATCGGCCTGCTCTGGATCCTGCTCTCGATGGGCATCCGGCGGCGCAAGAAGGCCGCCTGGCGGATCCTCGTGCTGATCTTCTGCCTGCCCGCCGCGGTCGGCGTGAGCACGGTGCTGACGACCCTGTTCGACCCGTCCGAGCCCACCTCCATCGGCCAGCTCGTCACCGCCGGGGTGTACCTGGCGGTCCTCGGCCTGCTGGTCTCCGCCCGCGGCCAGTTCACCACGCTGCCCGACCGGGCGAACCGGCGGCTCGCCGCCACCGTCTTCACCAGCCTGCTGGTCGTGACCTGCGGGATCGGCACGTTCCTGGTCACCCTCACCGACAAGAACCCCAAGGGCGGCTTCTGGACGCACCCGTTCTACGCGGTCCTGCAGACCGTCCTCGGGCCGCGCGTCACCGGCAAGCCGATCGACGTGTTCGTCCCGTTCTGGGTCGACGCGATCCTGTGGGTGCTCGGCACCGGCCTGATGATCGCCACGTTCTGGGCGCTGTTCAAGCCGGGCCGCCGCGACCCCGTCCTCAGCCCGCCCGAGGAGCTCTCGGCGCGCCGCCTGCTCGCCGAGTACGGCGAGCAGGACTCCCTCGGCTACTTCGCGCTGCGCCGCGACAAGGACGTCATGGTCGCGCCGAACGGCAAGGCCGCCATCGCCTACCGGGTCGAAGGTTCTGTCTCCCTCGCCAGCGGCGACCCGCTCGGCGACCCCGAGTCGTGGGACCAGGCGATCGAGGCGTGGCTGGAGGAGTGCCGCGAGCACGCCTGGATCCCCGGCGCCGTCAGCGTCGGCGAGCGCGGTGCGCACGTCTACAAGCGGCACGGGTTCGACGCCCTGGAGCTCGGCGACGAGGCGATCGTCGACCTCACCGAGTTCAACCTGGACGGCCGGGAGATGCGGCAGGTCCGGCAGGCCGTCCGGCGGGTCGAGCGGGCCGGGTACACGATCCGGATCCGCCGCCACGCGCAGATCCCCGCCTGGGAGATGGCCAAGCTGATCCGCAGCGCCGACGCCTGGCGCGGCGAGGAGACCGAGCGCGGCTTCTCCATGGCGCTCGGCCGGCTCGGCGACCCGACCGACGGGCGCTGCGTGATGGTCGAGGCGTTCGACGCCAACGGGGAGCTGCGCGGCCTGCTCAGCTTCGTCCCGTGGGGCCGCAGCGGGCTGTCCCTCGACCTGATGCGCCGCGACCGGGCCGCCGAGAACGGCCTGAACGAGTACATGGTCGCCAAGCTCGCCGAGAAGGCCGCCGCGGTCGGCGCCCAGCAGCTGTCGCTGAACTTCGCGATGCTGCGCTCGGCGTTCGAGCGCGGCTCCCAGATCGGCGCCGGGCCCGTCTCCCGGCTCTACTACCGGTTCCTGTCGTTCGCGTCGAAGTTCTGGCAGCTGGAGTCGCTGTACCTGTCGAACGCCAAGTACCTGCCGCACTGGCGGCCCCGCTACATCTGCTACACGCAGGGCCGGCACATCATCCGGCTCGGGCTCGCCTACGCCCGCGCCGAAGGCTTCCTGCCGAACCTGAACCGCCCCAAACTGGACCGTGCCGCCGCCATGGTCCCCTCCCCCGACCTGGTCGAGGAGATCAAGCGGATCGAGGAGGCCGCGGACGCCGCCCGCGCCCCGCACCGGCGGCTGTCGGAGCAGGAGCGGGTCCGGCACGCCAAGCTCGACCAGATCCGCGCCGCCGGGATGGAGCCCTACCCGCTCGGGTTCGACCGCACCGACTTCGCCACCGGGATCCGCGAGCGCTTCGCCGGCCTCGCCCCCGACACGCGGACCGGCGAGCAGGTCGCGGTCGCCGGGCGCGTCGTGCTGGCCCGCGAGCACGGCCGGCTGATCTTCGTGACGCTGCGGGACGAGACCGCCGACCTTCAGGTCATGCTGACGCGGGACGCGCTCGGCGAGGAGTCGCTCGGGCGCTGGAAGTCGCTGGTCGACCTCGGCGACCAGGTCGGCGTGCGCGGCGAGGTCGCCACGTCCCGGCGCGGCGAGCTGTCGGTGCTCGCGTCCTGCTGGCAGCTGACCGCCAAGTGCCTGCGGCCGCTGCCGAACAAGCGGACCGGCCTGTCCGACCCGGAGGCCCGCGTCCGGCAGCGCTACGTCGACTTCATCGTCAACGACGAGGCGCGCCGGATGCTGCGGATGCGCGGCGACGCCATCGCCGCCGTCCGCGACCGGCTGCGCGCCGGCGGGTTCCTCGAGGTCGAGACGCCGATGCTGCAGCCCGTCCACGGCGGCGCGACCGCCCGGCCGTTCACCACCCGCATCAACGCCTACAACATGCAGCTCTACCTGCGGATCGCCCCCGAGCTGTACCTCAAGCGGCTGCTCGTCGGCGGCGTCGGCCGGGTCTTCGAGCTGAACCGCAACTTCCGCAACGAGGGCGTGTCGCAGAAGCACAACCCCGAGTTCACGATGCTGGAGGCGTACGAGCCGTACGGCGACTACGACACGATGGCCGAGCTGACCCGCTCCCTCGTCGTGGACGCGGCGAACGCGGCGCTCGGCACCACCGTCGTCGTCCGCGACGGCGTCGAGTACGACCTGGCCGAGCCGTGGCACGAGATCACCGTGTACGAGTCGCTGTCCAAGGCGCTCGGCGAGGAGGTCACCCCCGACACGCCGGTGTCCGCGGTGCAGGCGCACGCCGAGCGGGTCGGGCTGAACTTCGACCCGGCCTGGGGGCAGGGGAAGATCGTCCAGGAGCTGTTCGAGGAGCTGGTCGAGGAGCAGCTGACCGCGCCGACCTTCGTCCGCGACTACCCGGCCGAGACCTCGCCGCTGACCCGGCCGCACCGCGTCGACCCGCGGCTCGCGGAGAAGTGGGACCTGATCGTCTTCGGCATGGAGCTCGGCACCGCCTACTCCGAGCTGATCGACCCGATCCTGCAGCGGCAGCGGCTCACCGAGCAGTCCCTGCAGGCCGCCGGCGGCGACCCCGAGGCGATGGAGCTGGACGAGGACTTCCTGCGCGCCCTGGAGTACGCGATGCCCCCGGCGGGCGGCATGGGCATGGGCATCGACCGGCTGCTGATCACCCTCACCGGCCGCAGCATCCGCGAGACGATCCCGTTCCCGCTGGTCCGGCCCGGCTACTGAACCTCTGGAGGACGCGAGCCCTGGAGGACGCGAGCTTTAGAGGACGCGAGCTTTAGAGGACGCGAGCTTTAGAGGGCGCGGGGGGCGGGCCGGAGGCCCTGGCCGGCGAGCCAGCGGCGGGCCCGGCCCCTGCGCTCCTCCTCCGGCGCGCCCGCCGGCGCCCCGGGCGGGATCGGAAGGTGGCGGCCGCCGCCCGGCTCGGCACCGCAGGGCTCGTCTCGGTACGGCTCGTCGCGGTACGGCTCGTCGGGCGCGAGGACGTCGCCGCGGTCCAGGTCGAGCAGCCAGAGGCCCTCGGCCGGATCGGCCTCCAGCGCCTCCGCGACCGCGCCGAGGTCGACGGGGAGCGCCTCCAGGCCGGACGGCCTCCCGTCGAGCGCGGCGGCGAGCTCGGCCGCCAGTTCGGCGTCGCCGGGCAGGCCGCGGGCGTCCAGCTCCGCCCGGCACTCGCGGGCCGCCGCGTCCGCGCCGTCGAGGGCCGCGGCGACCGCCGCCGCCAGCACGTCCCCGGCGTACTGCAGCACCGGGCCGAGCGGGCGCCCGGCCAGCGCCGCCAGCCCCGCGCGGCCGTCGCCGCGCGCCACGGCCGCCCGCAGCCTCGCCAGCGCGCCCTCGTCCCACCCCGTCACAGGGACCTTTGTACAGACAACCAATGACCGAATACGGCGAGTGGCGGAAAATCCCACTTCAGCGCCGCGCGGCGAGCCCGTCCATCACCAGCCCCAGCAGGTGGTCGCGGCGCGCGGCGAGGGACGGCGCCGTGTCGGCGATCGACGCGACCGCGCCGAGCAGGGCGAACAGGTCGGTGCCGTCCACGTCCTCGCGGACGTCCCCGGACTCCTGCGCCCGCCTGAGCAGGTCGGCGCCCGCCGCCCGCATGCGCCCGCAGGACGCGTGCAGCGCCGTGGTGTCGTCCTCCAGCGTCGCGACCAGGGACGCGGCGAGCCCGCGGTAGGCGGCGACCCCCGACGCGAACTCCCGCAGCCACGCGGCCAGCGCCTCCCCGGGCGGGCGCGCGTCGCGCAGCGCCTCGGCGCGGTCCGCGAGCCGGTCGAACCGCCCGCCGAGCAGCGCCTCCAGCAGCTCCTCGCGCGTCGCGAAGTGCCGGTAGAGCGTGCCCATCCCGACCCCGGCGCGGCGCGCGATGTCGCGCAGGGACGCCTGGGTCCCCTGCTCCGCCACGACCGCGGTCGCCACGTCCAGGATGCGCTCCCGATTCCGCTGGGCGTCGGCCCGCAGCGCACGCGTCATGTTCCGCATCCTAGGGCGTTGACAATCGGAGCGCTGCTCCGGTTACTATTCCGGAGCAGTGCTCCACTTCTCTGGAGGTTACCCATGAAAGCGATCCGCGCGCACGGCCCCGGCGACCCCGGCGTCCTCGTCCTCGACGAGGTGCCCGTCCCCGAGCCCGGCCCCGGCGACGTCCTGATCCGCGTCCGCGCCGCCTGCCTCAACCCGCCCGACTGGTACGCCCGCCGCGACTTCGAGATGTTCCCCGACCACCTCTTCCCCGCCGGGGGCCGCCCGCGCGTCCGCTTCCCCTGGACGCCCGGCTCCGACGCGTCCGGGGTCGTCGCCGCCGTCGGACCCGGCGTCACCGGGTTCGCCGTCGGCGACGCCGTCTTCGGCCTGATCCGCTTCCCCAGCCTGGACGACGGCGGCCGCGCCTACGCCGAGTACACGACCGCGCCCGCCGCGCACCTCGCCCGCAAGCCCGACTCCGTCGACCACGTCCAGGCCGCCGCCGTTCCCATGGCCGGCCTGACCGCCTACCAGTTCCTCTTCGACCACGTCCGGCTGCCCGAGGGGTGGACCGTCCTCGTCAACGGCGCCGCCGGCGGCGTCGGCCACTTCGCCGTCCAGCTCGCCAAGACCCGCGGCGCCCACGTCATCGCGGTCGCCTCGTCCCGGCACGAGGACTTCCTCCGCGGCCTCGGCGCCGACGAGTACATCGACTACACCGCGACCGCCGCCGAGGACGCCGTCCGCGACGTCGACCTCGTCGTCGACACCGTCGGCGGCCCGGACGCCCACCGCTTCCTCAAGGCCGTCAGGGACGGCGGGACGATCAGCCCCGTGTTCCACGGCGACTACCACCGCGAGGAGGCCGCCCGCCGCGGCATCGAGTTCCGCGGCGGCCAGGTCCACTCCGACGGCGCGCAGATGGCCGAGCTCGCCGCCCTCCTCGCCGACGGGTCACTCCGCGCGGGCATCGACTCCGTCTACGACCTCGCCGACGCGGCGAAGGCGCACGAGCGCGCCGAGGGCGGCCACATCCAGGGCAAGATCGTCCTGTCGGTGCCCTGACCGGCCGGTTACGCTCGCCCGATGGAGATCATCAAGGGCGCCGGCGCGTGGAGCCCGCCCGCCAGAGCCCCCACACCGAGGACGAGATCTACGTGGTGACCGCCGGCCGCGCCAGGATCGTGACCCCGGACGCCACCGCCGACGTGGGGCCGGGCGCGGTCGTCTTCGTCCCGGCGGGCGAGGAGCACCGGTTCACCGACGTCACCGAGGACCTGGCGCTGCTCGTGGTGTTCGGCCCCGCGTACGGCTCCCGCGCCCGCTGACCGGGCGGCGGCGCTCGGTGACCGGGCGCCGGCGGGAGCCCTACCCGGCCGACCGCTCCCGGTAGACCTCCACCGCGTACCGCAGGCGCGCGCCGACGAGCAGCGCCTCGTCCTCCGGGCACGCCAGCAGGCGGCTCACCAGGTCGACGAGCTGGTCGTCGGTGAGGTCGGGCTCGTGTTCGGCGACGCGCGCGACGATCTCGATCAGCTCGGGCCGCCGGTACGTCGCGATCGACCGCCCGCGCCGGATCCGGGGTCCCTCCCCCTGCGGTCCCCCGGCGCCCGCGCGCTCGGCGGGGGGCTCGGGTGCGCTCTCCTGCGGCGACCGGCGCGGGACGTCCTTCCGGGGCGGACCGCCCGTGTCCTGCTCCCGCGCATCAGGGCGTCGCGCGGGCGGCCCCGCTTGCGCAGGCGGGCGACCACCGAGGCCGGGGTCCAGCGGCCAGCGCGGGGGGCCGCTGGGTCCCGGACCCGCCGCACCCTCTTGCCGGACGTCCGGACGCCGCGCCGGGGCGGGAGGTCCCGCCTGCCCCGGCGGGTGCCCGCTTGCCCCGCGCTGCTGCGGTATCCGCTGCGGAACGTCGGGCGGGCGCGGCGGCGCCGTGCCCCCTTCACGGACGTCGGGCCGAGGAGCGGGCGGGTCGCCCTGAGGGCGGGCATGGCGGCCGGGAGGCGCGGGTTCGTCGGCGGCGCGAGGAGCGTCGGAGGCGCGAGGAAGGTCGGAGACGCGAGGAGCGTCGGCCTTGGAGCGGGCGTGCCTGGGACGGCCCTGCTCCGGCTCGGGAGGAGGCGCGAGGAGGCTGAACAGGGACGCGGTCGGGGTGACGGCGTCGTGGAGCGAGGCGGGCAGCGGCGTCGCCGGCGGCGGGCCCTCGGGAGCCGGGAGGTCGGGTCCCGCGGGGCCGACGAGGATGGTGCGGGGCGCGAACCAGAGCAGGAAGAGCGCCTCGGCGCCCGCGTCCTGCTCGCCGTCCACGATGACGGCGTCGAAGGCGTCCGGGCTCGGCGGGAGGGTGTCGGGGATGCGCCACAGCGGGACGATCCACGCGGGGACGGTCTCGAGCGGCGAGGCGGGCGCCGGAGGAAGCGCCGCGCGGACGGCGGCCCAGGCGCGGGCGGAGGCGAGCGCGGCGCTGGAGGCGCGGAGGCGTTCCTCGGCGGCGTTCAGGGACGCTCGGAGGCGCTGCTCGGTCGGAGAGAGCGCGGTCTCGGCGAGGCGGCCGGAGGCGCGGGCCCACGCCCAGGCGTCGTCCCAGTGGCGGGTGCGGGTGTGCCATGCCTCGTCGCCGTCGGTGGCGAGCAGGAGGTTGGCGAGGTCGGCGTGGACGGCGCGGACGCGGTCGAGGAGCTCCTCGCAGCGCAGCTGGAGGGCGCGCTCGTGCCGGGCCTCGGCGAGGGCGCCGAGGCAGCGGCCGTAGGCGTCGGCGTCGCGGGCGTCGATGGCGGCGCGGGCGGCGGTGAGCTCGGGCGGCGCGCCGGGCCCGGCGGGGCCGATGGAGTCGCGGAGGGCGTCGAGGTCGGCGGCGGCGCGGTTGACGCCGAGCCCCTCCAGGGCGCTCTCCAGGGCGGCGACGTAGCCGTACCACTGGAGCGGGTGGCTGAGCGGGACGGCGAGGCCGGCGCGGTCGAGGAGGCCCCGGGTCTCGTCGACGTACGGGACGGCCTGGTGGACGCGTTCGAGCCGGGCGTGGGCGCGCACGAACCGGGCGACCCGGTCGGCGGGCGGCAGGTCGGCGGGGAAGGAGATCCCGGCGGCCTCCCAGACGTACTGGAGCTCCTGGCAGGTCATCCGGATCATGAGGTCGGTGAAGACCAGCTCCAGGGCCTCGGCGGTCGCGGGCGGCTCGCCGTCGACGGTGATGCCGGCGAGGGCCGCGTCGGCCTGCTTCTGCGCGGCGGACCGCAGCGGCCCGCGCTTGAGGCTGCCGCCCTCGGCGAGGTGGTTGCGCAGGTCCTGGGCGGCGGACGCGAGGCGGCGCAGGTGGAGCTCGCCGGGCGGGAGGCCGACGCGGTGGCCGCCCATGCGGCCGAGGGCGCGCTCGGCCCAGCCGGCGCGGGCGGCCATCTCGGCGACCCGGGCCCACACGAGCGGCCGGCGGCGGGCGAGGGCGTCGGCGAACGCGCGGACGGCGAGGTCGGCGGGGTTCCAGCCGCCGGGGTGGCCGTCGAGGCCGAGGTCGCGGAGGGCGGCGCCGACGTTGGACGCGGCGCCGTCGAGGCGGGCGAGGAGGGTGACGTCGTGGGCGCGCAGCCGCCGCGACAGGTCGGTCTCGGACCGCTGGACGCGGGCCGCGGCGACCGCCTCCGCCTCGATGAGGGTCCGGACGTAGGGCGCGCTGGGGAGGGTGCCGGGGTCGACGTCGCGCTGGGCGGTGCGGGCCTTGCGCTCCGGGGTCTCGTCGGCGAGGAGCACGACCAGCTCGGCGGCCTCGGCGGCGGAGATCGGCGGCGTCGGCGGCAGGTCGGGGGCGACGGGCATCCACGACAGGCCGGGCGCCTCGGCGCGGAGCCGCTCGGCGAGCTCGCCGCGCGCGCCCCGGTAGCCGGACCCGAGGTCGGCGACGGAGCCGCTGCGCAGGTGCTCGGTCAGCTCGGCGACGTCCTGCTCGGCCTGCGCCTGCCTCTCGGCGAGGTCGGTGATGTCGGGGACGGGCGCGGCGGCGCGCGCGCGGACGGCGTCGGCGGCCTGCGCCGCGGTGGCGGGGTCGGCGACGGTGAGGCCGGCGAGGTCGGCCGGGAGGGCGGCGCGGAGCGCGGCGGACGCGGACGCGCCGGACGTGGCGACGAGGACCCGGTGGCCGCGCACCAGCAGCCCGGTGAGCAGGTCGGGCACCGTCTGCGGGGTGCGTTCGGGCACGTGCATGACCTGGGGGCGGCGGCCGGGGTCGACGAAGCGGGCGAGCCCGTCGGGGACGCCGCGGGGCAGCAGGCCGATCAGCCGGTTGCAGTAGTCGGCGGCCGCCTCGCGGCCGGGCGGCCGCACGACGAGGGCGGGCGCGAGCCGGAGCCGCGGGACGGGCGTGGGGCTGCCCTCGGCGGCCCAGTCCTCCCGGTAGTCGACGGTGCCGCTGATCGCGGTCGCGCACCATTTGCGCAGGACGTCGCCGACGGAGGCGGTGAGCCCGAACCCCTGCCCGGCCTGGACGGCGTCGGACAGCCAGTCGGCGGGCCGGAACCCGGGGGTGCCCGCGAGCAGCTCGCGGTCGCGCAGCGCGGTGCGCCCGGCGAGGACGACGTCGATGCGCTCGGTGCGCTCGTCCAGCGCGATCCGGACGGGGGTGCCGAGCAGGTGGTCGTGGACGGGCGGCGCGCCGGGCGGGCGCCAGGCGAACAGGCCGGCGGCGAGGACGACGTCGTGGTCGGCGAGGTCGCGCAGGATCCGGTACCAGTGCCGCAGGCCGAGCCAGCCGTCGAACTCCTCCAGCACGGCGGGCGGGCTCAGCGGGATGACGGGGACGCTGAACAGCACGTCGCCGGGGCCGGCGTCGGTCTCGACGTACACGTCCCCCGGCAGGTCGGCGAGCCAGTGGACCTGCTCGTGGTCGGCCAGGTCACGGGACGGCCGCCGCCGGGACCGCGCGAGGTCGCGCAGGTGGCCGAGCAGGCGCGCGGCGCGCTCGGCGGCCTGCGCCGCGTCGAGCGCGGATCCGGCGTCCGCCGCGTCCCCGGCCGCCGGGTCCCGCCGGACGCCCGCCGCCTCCGGGGCGGCGTGCTCCGCCGCCCGTCCCGGACCCGGGCCCTGCTCCGGCACCACGGCTCCCTCCTCGGGGCCGCGGAGCCGCCCGCTCGTGCGGTGCCGCCGCCCCTGTGATGCTGTGCACCGATCTAACACCCAAGGGCGGGCCCGGTCGAGCCATTCCGATGATCTTGATCAGTGCGCGCTGACTCAGTGGGCGCGCGCGACGTACCGGTCCTCGCTCGGCATCATGACCCACAGCACCAGGTAGACGACGAACTGCGGGCCCGGCAGCAGGCAGGACAGCAGGGCGAGCAGCCGGACGGTCCACGGCGCCATGCCGAACCGCTGTGCCAGCCCGGCGCAGACGCCGGCGATGATCCGGCCGTGGCGCGGACGATAAAGGCCGTTCATGATTTCTTCTCTCCCCGATCCGTCGATCCGTGAACGCGGGCCTCCCGGCCCGTGTGCCGCGTTTCTCGCGGCCACACCATTCACGCTACGAACCGGGCATCCGGCCCGACATCCCCCTTCCGAACCCTTTGCCCGTCCCTCTCGAGGGGTACGGGATCTTCCCTAGGGGGCGTTGTGCCGGGCGACGAGCGCGGGGAGGTCCTCCAGGTCGTCCAGGACGAACAGGCATTCGGCCAGCGTCTCGTCGTCCCGCTGGACGTGGCCCCAGGGGCCGCGCCGCAGGAACGCGGCCCGCATCCCGAACGCCACGGCGGGCCGCATGTCGTTGTCGATGCGGTCCCCCACGTACAGGACGCGGTCCGGCAGCACGTCGGCGATCTGCGCGCAGCGCTCGAAGAACTCCGTCGCCGGCTTCTGGACGCCCCACACGTCGGAGATGCCGATGACGTCGGCGTCCAGCCCGAGGGCCTCCATCTGCTCGGCCGCCTCCACCGGCTGGTTCCCGGCGATCCCGACGTAGAGCCCCTGCTCGCGCAGCGCCGCCAGGCAGGCCCGCGCGTCGGGGTACAGGTCGTCCGGGCCGAACCCGTTGGGCACGCCTGCCGCCGCGCGCCGCTTCTGCTCGGCCTCCAGGTCGAACCCGGGCCGGAAGTACTCGAACAGGTCCTGGTGGCTCCCGCCGGCGGCGAGGATCGCGCCCAGCTTGGTGAGGAACGTGTGCCGCGGGACGCCTAGCCAGTCGGCCCAGCGGCCGTAGATCTCGCCCTCGTTGATCAGCGTCTCGCCGATGTCGAAGAAGACCGCCTGGATGGACCGGGGGGCCGGGGGGTGCGGACGGTTCACGGGCGGGCCAGATCCACGGTGGTGCCGGGGGCGAGGCGGCGGAACTCCCGGCCGAGCTCCTCGCCCGCGCCGGTGAGAACGCGTTCCATCACCGACAGGCCGACCTCGTTGAGCAGGCCGTCGTGGATCGCGAAGGCGCGCTCCGGGCGGACGGCGCGGGTGTACTCGTACAGGTCGACGGCCCGCATCCAGGGCGCGTTGCCCGGCAGGCACAGGGTCGGGACGGGCTCGCCGGGGACGGTGAGCGCGTCGCCGGGGTGGAAGACCTCGCCGTCCACCAGGAAGCCGACGTTCGGGATCGGCGGCAGGTCGGGGTGCATGATCTCGTGGTCCTCGCCGTAGACGCGGACGTCGAAGCCCGCGACGGTGACGGCGTCCTCGTGGCCGACCTGGTGGACGCGCCCGCCGAGGTCGGCGAGGCTCTCGGCGACGGTCCGGGACGTCCAGACCTCGAGCGCGGGGTCGGCGGCCATGGCCTTGCGCAGGCCGTCGGCGTCGAAGTGGTCGAAGTGCTCGTGGGTGACGAGGACGGCCCGCGCCCCGGCGTAGGGGTCGGCGTCCCCGGTGAGGCCGCCGGGGTCGATGACGAGGGTGCGGTCGTCCTCGGTGAGCCGCACGCACGCGTGGCCGAGCTTGGTGAGACGCATTCCGCCAGTTTTCCACGCGGGTCCGGTGAACGGACCGGCACCTCCCGAGGGGGACGGCCCCGCGCCCCGGGCCCGCCTCCCCGTGAACGGACCATTGACCGGCCCTGTCGCCGCTGATACAACACGGTGAACGCCACTAGAACGCGTTCTAGTTCGGGCGTTGCACCGGACCGAGGAGGCGGCGAATGCCCGTTCCCGACCAACGCGATCCCGAGATCACCCGGACCGCCCTGGCGGACTGGCTCGGGGAGCGGCTGCCCGGGGCCGCGATCCCCCACCTGGAGACGCCGCAGACGAGCGGCTTCTCCAGCGAGACCCTGATGTTCGACGCCGAGTGGACCGAGGACGGCACCACGAGGCGCGAGCCCTACGTCGCCCGGGTCGCGCCCGCGAACTACCAGATCTTCCCCGAGCCGCGCTTCGAGGAGCAGTACCGGCTGATGCGGATCCTGGACGAGCGCACCGACATCCCGGTGCCGCCGATCCGCTGGTACGAGCCGTCCGACGGCGTGCTGGGCGCCCCGTTCTTCGTGATGGGCCGGATCGACGGCCGGGTCCCGACCGACATGCCGCCGTACCACATGGACGGCTGGGTGACCGAGGTCGCGCCGGAGGAGCGGGCCGCGATGTGGTGGTCCACGCTGGAGATCATCGCGCGGCTGCACCGGCTGGACGTCGGCGAGCTCGGCCTCGGCTTCCTCGACATGCCCGCCTGGGGCGCGCCGGGCCTGGAGCAGCGCCTCAATTACTACGAGCACTACCTCCACTGGGCGTACAAGGGCCCGCAGGAGACGGCGCTGAAGGCCCTGGAGTGGCTGAAGGCGAACCGGCCCGAGGAGCCGGACCCGCCGGTCGCGCTGTGGGGCGACGCCCGCATCGGCAACGTGATCTTTCGGTCGGGCGCGCCCGCCGCCGTCCTGGACTGGGAGACGGCGATGCTCGGCGCCCCCGAGGAGGACCTCGCCTGGTTCATGTTCCTGGACCGGCACCACTCCGAGGGCGTCGGCGCCGCCCGGCTGGACGGCTTCCCGTCCTACGCCGACACGATCGCCCGCTTCGAGGAGCTGCTCGGGCGGCCGGTCCGGGACATGCCGTACTACGAGATCCTCTCCGGCTTCAAGTTCTCGGTGATCATGGCCCGGATCGGGCAGGCCATGGTGGACTTCGGCTGGATCGGCGAGGACTCCGACTTCCCCTACGACAACAACTGCACGCAGCTGCTCGCGCGCATCCTCGGAGGCGACACGTGACCCTCTCGCCGCTCGACGACTACCCGATCCACCAGGCGCCCGAGGTGATGCGGCACGTCACGACGTCGGACCGCAACTTCTACGACCGCTACTACTTCAACGTCCACCCCTGCTCGGACGAGATGATGATGCTCATCGGGGTCGGGCAGTACCCGAACCTCGGGGTGATGGACGCGTTCGCGGTGATCCGGCGGGGGCCGCTGCACAAGGTCGTCCGGGCGTCGCGGGAGCTCGGGAACGACCGGATGGACACGTCGGTCGGGCCGTTCCGCGTCGAGGTGATCGAGGGGCTGAAGCGGCTGCGGGTCGTCCTCGACGAGACCGGACACGGCCTGTCGTTCGACCTGACCTGGGACGGGGCGATCCCGGCGACGCTGGAGCCGCCGCACTACCTGCGCTGGCAGGAGCGGGTGGTGTTCGACTCGCGGCGCCTCGCCCAGACGGGCCGCTGGACGGGCACGATCACCGTCGAGGGCGAGACGATCGACGTCACGCCGGACCACTGGTGGGGTTCGCGCGACCGCTCCTGGGGCATCCGGCCGGTCGGCGAACCGGAACCGCCCGGCATCCAGGTGAAGAACGCCGGGACGTTCTACTGGCTGTACGCGCCGATGCAGTTCGAGGACCACTCGATCCTCTGCATCCTCCAGGAGGACGAGAAGGGCCGCCGGCTGCTGGAGGAGGCGACGCGCGTCTGGCCGGACGGCCGCGAGCCCGAGTACCTGGGGCGTCCCGAGTACCGGCCGGAGTACGCGGAGGGGACGCGGGACGTGGTGGCGGCGACGCTACGGTTCGCTCCCCCGGGCGGTGAGCCGTTCAAGGTCCGCGCGACACCCATCCTGCCCGTCCACCTCATGGTCGGGACCGGGTACGGGCTGGAGCCCGACTGGAAGCACGGCATGTACCAGGGGCCCGATCTGAAGGTCCAGGGCGTCACCTACGACACCCGCAAACCGGACGATGCCGCCCGTATGTGGGGCATGGTCGACGCCGTCGGGCGCTACGAGTACCTGGACGGCGCCGCCCCCGGGACCGCCGCCACCGGCCACGGGCTGTTCGAGTACTGGGCGCTCGGCCCGCACCCCTCGTTCCCCGCGAACGGCTGATCCCCGGCCGCTCCACGAGGCGGGTTCTGCCAGACTGGCGACCGTGACGACGCCGCCATCGCAGGACCCGGAGGACGAGAGGCGCCGGGCGCGGCGGAGGGAGCTGGACCGGCAGGTGCGCGACCGCTACGGAACCTGGCGCGACCAGCCGCGCGGGCTGGCCTGCGCGGTGATCGCCGCCTTCCTCGTGCTGACGACCGCGGCGTTCGTCTTCGCCGTGGTCGCCGTGGTGGCGGCCGTCCGCTGACAGGACGAAACCGGGGCGCCGATCGCGCGGATCGGCACCCCGGCCCCTCGTCTCGGGCCCGCCCGGGGGCGGGCGGTCACGTCACATGGCCGTTCCCTCGGCGATGGTGAACGCCACGTCGCCCTGCGGGTCGACCTGGGCGTCCAGGGTCTTGTCGTCCAGCAGCTGGGCGACGCTCGGCTCCAGGTAGACCTTGGCGCCCTCTTCCTCGACGACCTGGTCTCCGGCCTCCGGGGCGGGTGCCACCGAGAGCCGCAGCGCGTCCGAGCCATCGACTCCGGACTCGATGCGGATGCCGGTCTCCGGCGGAAGCTCCGGGCTGGCGGTCACGGTATTGATGACCTGGACGGCACCGCTGGTCAGCGTGAGCACGATCAGCTCCTCACGTCTCATGGGGTTCGTTTCGGATGGGGGTCTGCCTCACCCTCCCCACTGCGAGGTGCGGCAAACCCTCACGGCGAGCGAACTTTCGGCCGCGAAGAGCGACGGATCCCCGGCCCGGCGGCGCCGGATCCGCGTCTCAGCCGGCGTTGGGGGCGAGGGCCCGCACGGCCTCCGCCGGCGACAGCCCGCCGCCCGGGACGATCGCCAGCACGGGGGTGGTGAGCCCGTTGTCGGCGTACTCGCGGATCCGCGCCCGGCACGCCTCCGGCGACCCGTGCACGATCAGGTCGTCGACGACCTCGTCCGGGATGACCTCCAGGGCCTTCTTGCGGTCCCCGGCGGCCCACGCCTCGTTCATCGGGCGCAGCGCCTCGCCGCGGCCGAGCCACTCGTGGAACGCCCGGTAGACGGGCACGTTCATGTAGGCGGCGATCATCCAGCGGCCGATCCCGCGGGCCTCCTCGGCGTCGTCGGTCGGGCAGACGAACAGCCGCGCGACCAGCTCCGGGTCGTCGCCGAGGACGCCGCGGACCGTCCGGACGTCCTTGGGGGCGAGCCAGTTGGTGATGGCGCCGTCGGCCTCGCGGGCGGCGAGCCGCAGCATGCCGGGGCGCAGCGCGGCCAGCACGATCGGCGGCGGCGTCGCGGGCGCGTTCTCCAGCTTGAAGCCCTTGACCGAGAAGGTCTCGTAGTCCTCCTTGACCTTCTCGCCGGCGAGCGCCTTGCGCAGGAAGCGGAGGGTGTCGCGGGTGCGCTTGTACGGCTCGGTGAACGGGATGCCGTTCCAGCGCTCGACGATCGTGTCGGACGAGGTGCCGATGCCGAGGACGAACCGTCCGGGCGCGAGGTCGGCGAGGGTGGCGGCGTGCGAGGCCAGCAGCGCGGGGCCGCGGGTGTAGACCGGCACGATCGCGGGGCCGAGGCGCAGCGCCGGGTCCCACTGGGACGCCAGCGCGAGCGGGGTGAAGGCGTCGGTGCCGTTGGTCTCGGCGGACCAGGCGTCGGTGTAGCCCAGTTCGGACAGGCCCGCGACGATCTCGCGGTGCTCGGCGAGCGGGACGCCGGTCAGCGGAATGGTCAGTCCCCAGCGAGACATGTGCGCCCTCCTCAGGCGATCGATGGCCGGACGGTCGAACCGCCGTCGACGACGAGGGTCTGCCCGGTCATCCAGGACGAGGCGTCGCCGGCGAGGAACACCGCGGCGTTGGCGATGTCCTCGGGCTCCCCGATGCGGCCGAGCGGCATGTGCTTGCCGATCTGCTCCTCGTTGTTCTCCCACAGGGCGCGGGCGAGGTGGGTCTTGACCAGGCCGGGGGCGATGCAGTTGACGCGGACCTTCGGCGCCAGCTCGACCGCGAACTGGCGGCTGAGGTGGATCACCGCGGCCTTGGTGGCGTTGTAGTAGCCGATGCCGTGCTCGGTGACCATGCCGCCGACGGAGGCGATGTTGATGATCGCGCCGCCGCGCTCCTGGAGGGACGCGCGCCAGGCCAGCTGGGTCCACTGCACGATCGCGAACTGGTTGATCTCGACGGTCTTGGCGGCGGCGGCGGGCTCGATGTCGGCCATCGGGCCGAAGTAGGGGTTGGTGCCGGCGTTGTTGACCAGGACGTCGACGGCGCCGAACTCGGCGACGGCGGCGTCCACGCAGGCGGCGGCCTCGTCGGCGTGGCCGACGTGGGCGGCCTTGGGGAGCACGCCGACGCCGGGGCTGGCCGCGCGGATCTCCTCGGCGACCGCGTCCAGCGACTCCTGCTTGCGGGAGGAGATGACGACGTTGGCGCCCTCGGCGGCGAGGGCGACCGCGATCGCCTTCCCGATGCCCCGGGAGGCCCCGGTGATCAGGGCGGTCTTGCCCTGAAGTCCAGTCCGCATCCGCAACTTCCCTTCTCGGCGGGCCCCGCGCGGGGGCACGGGTCCGGCAACAGAATCAGGCTCGGTTCACTGTACCGAAGTGACTGACGAGTCAGTTAGCGGACCCGCGCAGCTCACCGCCCCGCTCCAGCACGAACGCCCGGAACCCCTCCACCACCGGCGGGCGCGTCCGCTCCGCCGCCCAGACCAGGCCGATCGTCCGGACGCCGCCGGGGTCGGCGAGCGCGAGGTGCCGGACGCCCGGGACGTCCTCGCCGGCCGGCGGCGGCGCCACGATCGCCACCCCGAGCCCCGCCGCGACCAGCCCCCGGACCGTCGAGTGCTCCTCCCCCTCGAACGCGACCCGCGGCCGCGCCCCGCACGCCTCGAACAGCTCCTCGGTCAGCGCCCGCAGCCCGGTGCCCTGCCGGAAGGCGACGAACGGCTCGTCCAGCACGTCCCGCACCCGGGCGCTGCTGCGCGCCGCCAGCCGGTGGTCGGCCGGGACGGCGAGCTCCAGCCGCTCGGTGACGAGCGGGTGCCAGGTCAGCGACGGGGCGGCCGGCGGCGGGCTGGTGATCGCGAGGTCGGCGCGGCCGTCCAGGACCATCGCGGCGAGCCGCTCGGAGTTGTCCTGGCTCAGCCGGAACGCCACGCCGGGACGGTCGCGCCGGTACCGGCGGATCAGGTCCGGGACGAACGACGGGCCCTGCGTGTGCAGGAACGCCAGCGACACCTCGCCGCGCTCCGGGTCGGCGGCCTGCGCGAGCGCGCGCCGCGCCGACTCCTCCTCGGCGGCGAGCCGCCGCGCGTGCTCGGCGAACACCCGCCCGTACCGGCTCAGCGCGACGCCGCGGCCGACCCGGTCGAACAGCGGGACGCCGAGCTCGCGTTCGAGGCGGGCGATGGCGCGCGACAGCCCGGGCTGGGAGACGCGCAGCTCGGACGCGGCGTTCGTCACGTGCCCCTGCTCGGCGACCGCGAGGAACCACCGCACACTCTGCAGATCCATGCATCCATGATGGATCCGCATCGGTTTCCGCACAAATAGTCATTGGACGCATGAGAACTGGAAGCGGACGCTGGACTCCATGACCGTCGCACCGCCCCTGGAGCTCTCCGAACGGCACCGGCTCGGCTCGCCCGGCCTGCGCCGCGTCAACCTCGCCCTGTTCGCCGCCGGGCTCACCACGTTCATGTCCCTGTACTGCACGCAGGCGCTGCTGCCGGAGCTGTCGGCGAGCTTCGGCGTCTCCCCCGCCCGGTCGAGCCTGCTCGTCTCGCTCGCCACCGGCGCGGTCGCGATCGCGGTGATCCCGGTCAGCTCGCTGTCGGAGCGGTACGGCCGGACCCGCGTGATGATCGTGTCGTCGGTCGCGTCCGCGCTGGTCGGGCTGCTGATCCCGCTGTGCGGGTCGTTCGCCGCGCTCGCCGCCGTGCGGGCCGTCCAAGGGCTCGCGCTCGCCGGGGTCCCGGCGGTCGCGATGGCCTACCTCGCCGACGAGGTGCACGGCGAGCACCTCGGCGGCGCGATGGGCCGCTACGTCGCCGGGACCGGGATCGGCGGCGTGCTCGGCCGGCTCGTCCCCGGCCTGGTCACCGAGGTCGCGGGCTGGCGGTGGGCGCTCGCCGCCACCGGGTTCCTCGCGCTCGCGTTCACGATCGCGTTCTGGCTGCTGCTGCCGCCGTCGCGGTTCTTCCGGCCGTCCCGCGTCGACTACCGGCCGCTGCTCGCGCACCTGCGGGATCCCGGCCTGCGCCGCCTCTACCTGATCGCGCTGACCGCGATGGCCGGGTTCGTCACCGTCTACAACTTCCTGACGTACCGCCTGCTGGACGCCCCGTTCCACCTGCCGTACGCCGTGGTCAGCCTGATCGCGGTGATGAACGTCGCGGGGTCGGCGGCGTCCGCGCGGGCCGGGCTCCTCGCGGACCGGTCCGGGCGCCGGAAGGTGCTCGTCGGGTCGCTCGTGCTGGCGGCGTGCGGGCTGTGCCTGACGCTCCCGGCGGTCCTGCCGCTGGTCGGGGCCGGGCTGCTGGTGTTCACGGTCGGGTTCTTCGGGACGCACGCCGTGGCCAGCGGCTGGGTCGGGCGGCGGGCGACCACCGGCCGCGCCCAGGCGTCCGCCCTGTACCTGTTCGCCTACTACATGGGCAGCAGCGTCGGCGGCACCGCCGGGGGCGTCGCCTACGAGCACGGTCACTGGACGGGGACGGCCCTGTACGTCCTGGTCCTGCTCGGCGTCGGGCTGCTCGCCGCCGCCGGGATGGAATCCGTCCGCTGGGTGGGACGGCGCCGGTCGTGAGCGTGCGCTTGGTTGTTACCGTACGCGCGTGACGACCACCGCCAAGAAACGCCTTCCGGCCGTCGAGGGCTGGTTCACCACCGAGAGCGGGGACGTGCGGCTGCTCGGCACGCGCTGCTCGTCCTGCGGGACGCCCTACTTCCCGCGCAACGAGCTGGCCTGCCGCAACCCGCGCTGCACAGGCCCGAAGGACGGCTCGGAGCTGACCGAGCACGCGCTGTCCGGACGCGGGCGCATCTGGTCCTACGCGGACTCGCGCTACAAGCCCCCGCCCCCGTACGTCTCGCCCGACCCGTTCGTCCCCTACACCGTCGCGGCCGTCGAGCTGGAGGCCGAGAAGATGGTCGTGCTCGGGCAGGTCGCGCCGGGCCACACCGTCGACGACCTCGAGGTGGGCATGGAGGTCGAGCTGACGGAGGGCGTCCTCTACGAGGACGGCGAGGCCGAGTACACCGTCTGGATGTGGAGGCCCGTCAAGTGAGCGCGAACCGCGACATCGCCGTCCTCGGCGCGGGCATGCACCCGTGGGGCAAGTGGGGGCGCAACTTCGTCGAGTACGGTCTCGCCGCGGCCCGCGCCGCCCTGGCCGACGCCGGGCTGACCTGGCCGGACGTCCAGTACGTGGCGGGCGCCGACACCATCCGCAACGGCTACCCGGGGTTCGTCGCGGGCGCCACGTTCGCGCAAGCGCTCGGCTGGAACGGCGCGCGGGTGTCGAGTTGCTACGCGGCGTGCGCGTCCGGCGCGCAGGCCATCGCGTCCGCGCGCGCGCAGATCCTCGCGGGGCTGTGCGACGTGGCGCTGGTCGTCGGCGCGGACGCGGCGCCGAAGGGCTTCTTCAAGCCCGTCGGCGGCGACCGCCCGGACGACCCGGACTGGCTGCGGTTCCGCCTCCTCGGCGCCACCAACCCGATCTACTTCGCGCTGTACGCGCGCCGCCGGATGGCGATCCACGGCGCGACGCTGGACGACTTCGCCGCCGTGAAGGTCAAGAACGCCCGGCACGGGCTGGCGAACCCGAACGCCCGGTACCGCAAGGAGGTGACGCTGGAGGACGTCCGCGAGTCCGCCGTCGTCGCCGACCCGCTGCGGCTGCTGGACATCTGCGCGACCAGCGACGGCGGCGCCGCGCTGGTGCTGACGTCGATGGACTTCGCGCGGCGGAGCGGCATCGCCGACCCGGTGCGGCTGTCCGGCCTGTCGACGGTGACGCCGACGTTCCCCAAGACGGTCGTCGACCTGCCCGACTTCGCCACCGACTCCGCGCTCGCGGTGCCCGAGCCGGAGCGCCCCTTCCGCGCCGCGATCGCGCACGCCGCCTACGAGGAGGCCGGCATCGGCCCGGACGAGCTGTCCCTGGCCGAGGTGTACGACCTGTCCACGGCCCTGGAGCTGGACTGGTACGAGGACATCGGGCTGTGCGAGGTCGGCGGCGCCGAGGAGCTGCTGCGGTCCGGCGCGACGGCGCTGGGCGGCCGGATCCCGGTGAACCCGAGCGGCGGCCTCGCGAGCTTCGGCGAGGCGATCCCGGCGCAGGCGATCGCGCAGGTCTGCGAGCTGACCTGGCAGCTGCGCGGGCAGGCGGAGGGCCGCCAGGTCGAGGGCGCGCGCGCGGGCATCGCGGTGAACCAGGGCCTGTTCGGCCACGGCTCCGCCATGATCGCCGTCCGCTGACCCGTGGCGCGCCGCCCTCATGCCCGGCCGGGACGGGCGGCGCGCCGCGGCCCGACGGCGCCCCGGCCGCCCCTGGGCGGGCGGGCCGCGCCATGAGACGATCCGCCCGAGCGGTGACGTGAGCGGGGGTGGGCATGGAGAGGGACGGCGCCGGCGGCCGCGGGCGCGCGCCGGGGCGGCTTCCCTCCGGCCGGCACCGGCTGTCCCGGGACTACGTCGCCGGGCACCAGGTCGCCCGCATTCTCGCGGCCGTCGTGGAAATCGCCGGCACCGCCGGCTACCGCGGCCTGACCGTGGATTCCATCATCGCCAATGCGGGCGTTTCCCGTGCGACGTTCTACGTCCATTTCAAGAACAAGGACGATGCCTTTCTGCGGGCCAGTGACGTCATCGTCGAGCAGATGATGGACCGCGTCGTCGAGGCGTATCAGGGCGAGCCGGACGCCACCGGGCGCGTGCGCGCGAGCCTGGGCGCGCTGCTGGCCTATCTGTCCGAAAACCCGCGCGCGGCGCGGATGTGCATCGTGGAGTCGATGTCGGCGGGCCCGCTCGCGGTCGAGCGCCGGGACCGGGCGCTGGCCGCGTTCGCGCAGGTCGTGACCGACAACATGCACGAGCTCTTCCCGCACTACCCGAGCCCCGAGCTGATGGCGGAGACGATCGTCGGCGGCATCTACCAGGTCGCGTACTCGCGGATCGCGCGCGGCGAGACCGCCACGCTGCCGGAACTGCGCGACGGCCTGCTTCACACGTTCGCCGTGCCGGACCCGGAGCGCTGGGGGCCGGGCGCCGCGTCCCGCGAACCGGAATCCGCCGCGCCGGGGCCGCAGGGGGCGCGCGGCGAGTAGAGGGGCGTCCGCGGCGTATTAGGGCGGGCCGCCGGAGTTGGCGGCGGGCGCGCAAATTCGAGAAACGTGGCCGTTTTTCATTAGCGCCCGATGCGCCCGCCCCGGCCCGCGGACACGGCCCCCGCGCCGGCGCCGGAGCGCATTGGACCAGTTGAAGCCCGCGATTCCGGCGGCGTCCCGGACCGCCGCCCGAACCGGTGGCCGGATACGGCCAGCTTGACCGGGAACCGGAATGACCGACCAGTCAGATCGGGGCGGCGTCCTCCGCCGCCGCGCACCCTGCGCGTTCGCCGCCGGCCTCCACGCAGCGTGACCGCTATCACAGCGCAGCGTCGGTCATATTCGGACATCGACCGGCGCCATAACCCGAAAGCTGAAACCCGGTCGAGGGTCCCGCCGGAATGGCCCCCCTCTTGATGAACGCCGTCATTCATGATTCTGTCCGGTTGCCGCGGCGTCCACCGACGCGGCCTAGGGCCCAGGCCGTGCGGACGCCCGTGTCGACCGCGTCTCCCACCCTGAAAGAGACAGCATGAGAAAGCTCGGCAAAATCGCCATTCCGCTCGTCGGCTCGACCGCGCTGCTCATCGGCATGACCGGCTCCGCGCTCGCGTCCGGCACCATCACCTCCGGCGGCTCCCCCTACACCGGCAACGTGCTCGCCACCAACCTCGGCAACGTGACGCTGTCCGGGCTCAGCAGCCTCGGATCGATCATCAACACCTGCACCAGCGCGTCCCTCGGCGCCTACACCAAGTCCGACGGCACCGGCGGGCAGCTCAACAGCGTGTCGCTGACCGGCTGCACCAACAACCGCGGCGGCACCACCACGGTCACCGCGCTCAACCTGCCCTACACCGGCGGCCACGTCGACTACGACTCCACGCACGCGAGCAACCGCGACGGCACGATCACCATCAACGCGCCGAACCCCTCGGTGGACGTCAAGGCCGTCCTCACCCTGCCCGCCTGGGGCATCTCCAGCATGGAGTGCCACTACGGCCTGACCACCTCCACGCCGCTGACCATCAACGTCTACAACCCGACCAACGCCAACAAGCCCGTCCCGTCCAACTCGCACGGGCAGGGCAAGCTGGCGGGCCAGGCGCTGCAGTTCATCTCCGGCGACAGCAGGTGCCCGGCCTCGGCCTCGGCCAACGGCAACTTCCAGATCGTCACCGACCCGGGCGGCGCCGACCTGACGCTCGGCCCGTGATCCCGTCCCCCTGACCCCACCCCACCCCGCGGGACGGGCCGTGCCCCCACGGCCCGTCCCGCCCCTTCGCCCGGAGCACCCATGCGCCTCTCCCTCCGCCGCCTCCAGGCCGGCGCCGCCGCCCTCACCGTCGCCGGCGGCCTGCTCGGCGGGCTCGCCACCGCCCCCGCCGCGTCCGCCGACACCCTGCCGTCCTTCGACTTCTCCGCCTGCCCGGCCCTGCCCTCCGGCGCCGACCCGGCGTACGCGCAGTGCAACGTCGCCGTGACCACCGGCGGGACGATGCAGCTCGGGTCCATCAAGGAGACGATCTCCTCGCCGATCACGCTCACCTACACCACCGGCTTCGACCCCGTGACGCTGGAGGAGTACACGATCTTCGGCTCGTTCAAGGCGAGCCGGTTCCAGGTGCAGCCGGGGCTGTTCGGCGACCCGTTCGTCACGGCGGTCTACGCCCAGCCGCAGTACGCGGGCGGCCTCAACACCGACGGCGGCACGCTGAACCTGAACCTCAAGGTCAACGTGCAGAACCCGCTGCTCGGCGGCAAGTGCTACATCGGGTCCAACACGAAGCCGATCGCGCTGCACCTCACGCCCGGCACGACGAGCCCCCCGCCGCCGAACACCCCGATCTCCGGTACGCCGCCCGAGGTCGTCGGCACCAACCCGACCGTCCTCAAGACCACCGTGGTCGACAACGCCTTCGCCGTGCCGAAGGCCGACGGCTGCGGACTGGATCTCGGCGTCGAGAACTGGGCCGTCAACCTGTACGCCGGGCTGCCCTCGGCCGCCGGGCACAACACGGCGATCTTCAACCAGTACGTGGCCTACAAGACCTACACCGACCTGCCCTAGCGCAGCGCCCTAGCGCGGCGCCCGACCGCGGCGCCGCGCCCGGCCCGCGCCCGCCCCTCCCCGCCGCGGGGGCGCGGGCCTTCCACCCCCCTCCATGGAGTTGAGACGATGAGAGCACCCTTCAGGCGGTTCACCGCCGCGGCGCTCGGCGCCGGGCTCGCCGCCCTGGCGCTCACCGGCCTGACCCGGCCGGCGAGCGCCGACGACGTCCCGCCCGGCCTGGACTTCAACGACTGCCCGACCCCCGACCAGCTGCCGGCGGGATACGACCCGGCCTTCGCGCTGTGCACCGTCACGGTGATCGGCGGCGGGGAGCTGAAGATCGGGTCGATCGACCAGACGATCACCCAGCCGATCAAGATGACCTGGGCGAACGGCTACGACCCGGTCACCCTGGAGCAGTGGGCCGTGTTCGGCCCGATGCGGGCCGAACCGCAGCGCGTGAAGGGCGGCGTCCTCGGCATCGACGGGTCCGACTTCATCCCGCTGCTGCAGATCAGCGCGCAGCCGCAGCTGGCCGCCGACCCGGAGCTGTCCCCGGAGGGCGAGGTCGCGCTCCGCCTCAAGCTCAAGATCAAGACGATCAACCCGCTGCTCGGCGACACCTGCTTCATCGGAAGCGACGCGGACCCGATCGTGCTGAACCTCACCTACGCCACGACGGACCCGCCGCCGCCGAACAAGCCGATCACCGGTACGGGGCCGCACGTGCTCGACAACGGGGTCCTCGCCTCCACCCCGGTCGACAACGCGTTCGCCGTGCCGAAGTCGTCGGGCTGCGGATGGAACGGCATCCTCAACGGGATCGCCGACTTCCGGGCGGGCCTGCCGTCCCCGGCGGGCACGAACACCGCGATCTTCGAGTCGTACTCGAAGTACCAGAACTACCCTTCGCTGGCCAAGACGTCCGCGAAGTACAGAGCGAAGTAGCCGGGGCTCCTCGGCCGGTCCGCTCCGTCCGGGGCGGACCGGCCCGCCCGCTTCACGGCCGGCCGGGCGGGTTCACTTCACCGTGAAGCCGTCGCAGCCCAGGTAGTAGGCGTCGCCGTTCGAGCGGACGTGCATCCAGATGACCGTCCAGTCGCCCTTGGTGAGGTCGAACGCCTCGCTTCCGGCGCCGCTCCACTTGAAGTCCGCGGGGTAGTGCACGTAGAGCCACCCGCTCTCGCCCGGATAGAGACGCGGCTTGCTGTTGACGATGCCGGTGACCGCGTTCCCGCCCATCCCCGCCGGCGGGCGGACCTGGACCGCCAGGTAGTAGCGCGACGGCGACTTGTACTTGAAGCGGGCGCCCAGCTCGACGGTCTTGCCTCCGTAGGGCGTGCGCGGTGCGGAGGTCTGCAGGTCGCTCGCGAGGGCGTCGTCCTCCGGGCGGACGGCGGGCAGGCAGTTGAAGTTCGCCTTCGTCCAGGCCAGCTGACCGAAGTCGTTGGTGGGCTGCTTCACGAGGATCTTGTCGGGCGGGACGCCGTTCCCGCCGGTCGTGCCCGAGGCCGGGGAGCGCGTCGCGCCGGCACCGGTCTGCGGACCGTCCGCGGCCGTCCCGCTCGTCCTCGTGCCGGGGCTCTCGCCCGAGCCGGCGGACGGCCCGCCCGCGTCCCGGTGCCCGCCGTCGTCCTTGCCGTCGAAGCCGAGGCGGGCGGCGAGCGCGACCGCCAGCACGACGGCGACGACCCCGGCGCCCGCCGCGATGACGGCGGCGCGGCGGCGTCCGCCGGTCAGGCCCGGGGTCCGCGTGCGGTCGGGCGGGACGAGCCCGACCGCGGCGGCCTGCGCGACGGTCACGGGCAGCATCGGAGGCGCACCGACAAGCCGCCGGTACACGGGGTCCTGCGCGAGGGCGCCGGCGCCCGCCGCCACCCCGGCGAGCCGTTCCAGCGGGATGCGGTCGCCCGGCTCCTTCCGCGCGCACTCCCGGACGAGGTCCGCGACGCGCGGGTCGACGCCGGCGACGTCGATCTCGCCGCTCAGCGTCCGGTGGATGATCGCCTCGATCCGCCCGCCGCCGAACGGCGGCCGTCCCGTCGCGGCGTAGGCGATCGTCCCGGCGAGGGAGAACACGTCGGAGGCCGGGAGCGGCAGCTGCTCGCGCACCACCTCGGGCGCGACGTAGCCGGGCGTGCCGTTCCACGCTCCGGTCTGGGTGATCTGCGTCTGCCCCTCGCCGCGCGCGATGCCGAAGTCGATCAGCCGGGGGCCGTCCGGCGCGAGGATCACGTTGCCGGGCTTGAGGTCGCGGTGCTGCACGCCCTGGCGGTGGATCTCGAGCAGGCCCTCCGCCAGCGCCGCGAGGAGCCGCAGGCAGGTGTCCGGCGGCAGCGGCCCGTACTGCGCGACGGCCTGCCGGAGGGTCGGGCCCGGGACGTACTCGGTCGCCAGCCAGTACGGCGGCGCGTCCAGCCCGGCGCCCACCATCGCGGCGGCGAACCGGCTGCGGACCCGCTCGACGGTCGCGACCTCGCGGCGGAACCGGGCGAGCGCCTGCGGGTTCTCGAAGTCGTCCCGGATCACCTTGAGCGCGACGTGCCGTCCGCCGCCGGTGGCGCCGAGGTAGACCTGGCCCATGCCGCCCGCGCCGATGCGCGCGAGCACGGGGTACCCGCCGATCTCCGCAGGATCCTCGGGACGCACTGGTTCCACGGTCCGCCCTCCCGGGCCGTTGTGTCGGGGACGGCGGAAATCATGTCATCCCCGACCGTGTCGGGCCAACGCGGTGGGGCACGCGGCCCCCGCCTACCCGCGGTCGCTTCCGGTCAGCGGGTGCGCTCGGTCGGCAGGGTGCGCGCAGTCGGAAGGGGGGTCAGTCGGCAGTGGGCAGTCAGCAGGGTCAGTCGGCGGGGTCAGTCGGCGGGGTGCGCCGAGCCGGCTTTGCGGGCGACGTGGAGGGCCCAGCCGATGAGGGGCGCCTGAAAGGGGAGGCGGCCGTAGGCGGCGGCGCGGAGCGGCAGCGGCTTGTCGCGCCAGTCGTAGGCCATCTTGATGTTGGCCGGGAAGACCGCGGCCATGAGCCCGGCCGTGGCGAGGGCGCCGGTGCGGCGGGTGCGGGGGAAGGCGACCGCCGCGGCGCACGCGAGTTCGGCGACGCCGCTGGCGTAGGTCCAGGTCCGGGGGCTGCCGGGCAGCCGCCTCGGGACGAGCGCGTCGAACGGCCTCGGGGCGATCAGGTGGGCGGCGCCCATCCCCGCCATGAGGGCGGCGAGCCGGCGGGTGGCGCGCGACGAGTCGGTCATGCCCGAAGTCTGGCAGATCAGACTGCGCGTCCAATAGTGCCGCGCCCCGCCGAACGGATGTGACCGAGGTCACCCCTGTTGACCTGTGTGGCGGGCGGCGGAGCGGTCACGTGTCTGATGTCACCGATTCGTCGGATGTGTTCGGTTTTCCGGCAGAGCTATCTTTGTACTGACCGGTCAGTGCAAAAACGCTCCGCGGAGGTACCGATGGCATCCGAGACTCCAGGGGCGGTCGCCGCGGCCGGGGGGACCGCCGCGGCCGTCTCTGGACCCTCCCGCGGCTCCGGGACTGGCGGGGGCCGTCCCGGAGCCGGACGCGGCGCCGCCGGGAGCCGCGCGGCGGCGGCCGTCCGCACCCGCGGGCTGTCGCTGCGCGGCGCCCGCGGACCGGTGTTCCACGACGTCGACCTCGACGTCCCCGCCGGCGGCCTCGCCGCGGTGAGCGGCATCGCCGGGTCCGGGCGCACCGCGCTCCTGCTCGCCCTCGGCGGGCGGATGAAGCCGACCGGCGGCACCGGCAGCGTCGGCGGGATCGCGCTGGACGACCTGCGGGCCGTCCAGCGGATCGCGGCGCTCGGGATCGTCCCCGGGGTGACCGGGCTCGATCCGGCGCTGACCGTCCGGGAGCACGTGCGGGAGGCGCTCGCGCTCCACGAGGGGATCCTCGGCCGCTTCCGCGGGCGGGACGCCCGTATGCGCGCCGCCCTCGACCGCGCGGGGCTGGACGCGGATCCCCGCACCCTCGCCGAAGACCTCGACCCCGACGAGGCGCAGTTGCTGGGCGCCGCCCTCGCGCTCGTCGGCGAACCCCGCGTCCTGCTCCTGGACGACGTCGACGAGGGCCTTCCCCCCGACCGGCAGCGCGCGCTCTGGCGCCGTCTCCGCGCCATCGCCGACTCCGGCGTGACCGTCATCGCCGCCTGCCACGACCCGGCCCCGGCCGAGGGCTTCGCCCAGACCGTCCGGCTGCCCTGAACCATCGTGAAATAAGACCTAGGGAGATCCCCCCGATGAGGCTTCCCGCACTGACGCCGGGCGGTCTGGAACTGCGCCGGTTCGCACGGAACCGGCTGACGCGCATCGCGCTGGCCGGGCTGGTGCTGCTGCCGCTGCTGTACGCCGGCCTGTACCTGTGGTCGTTCTGGGACCCGTACGCCCGGCTCCGGCACGTGCCGGTGGCCCTCGTCGTCGAGGACCGGCCCGCCAAGGCCGGCGGCAGGACCGTGCACGCGGGCGCCGACCTCGCGGACGAGCTGAAGAAGCGGCAGGTCTTCGACTGGAAGACGGTCTCGGCGGACAAGGCCGCGAAGGGCGTCCGGTCCGGGAAGTACTACATGTCGCTGACGATCCCGGCGGACTTCAGCGCGCGCATCGCCTCGCCGTCCGGGAACGGGACGCCGACGGCGGCGGGGCTCCGGCTCCAGATGAACGACGCGAACAACTACGTCGTCGGGACGCTCGCGCAGGCCGCGTTCAAGGAGATCAGCGCCGCCGCGGGCGGGAACGCGGTGCGCGGCTACCTGGACCAGATCTTCCTGTCGTTCGACAAGCTCCACACCAGGCTCGGCAAGGCCGCCGAAGGCGCCGGCGAGCTGGCGGACGGCTCCGGGCAGGCGCACGACGGCGCAGGGAAGCTCGCGAAGGGCGCGGGCGACGCGAAGTCCGGCGCGGGCAAGCTCAAGGGCGGTATCGACGAGGCCCGCTCCGGCAGCGGGCGGCTCACGTCCGGGCTGGACGACCTGCGCACCGGAACCGGGCAGGTCGCGGCCGGCATGCAGCGGCTGACCACCACCGTCGACAAGGCCGGCGACACCCTCGTCCCGCTGCTGCGCGACCGCGCGCCGGAGATCCGGCAGGCCGCGCTGCTGGTCGCGCGGGGCGCGGACGTCCTCGCCGACGGCGCCGGACGGCTTCCCGAGCAGACCGGCGCCGCCGTGAAGCAGGCCGAGAGGGCGCAGGCCGAGCTGGAGACCTACCTCGCCGCGCACCCGGAGGTCCCGGCGAACGTCCGGCAGGACCTGACCCGGGCCGCCGCGCGGGTCGTCACCGTCGCGCGGCAGGTGGACGGCTACGTCCGCGACCACACCGGCGACCTGCGCAAGGTCGCCGCCGACGCCCGGACGGTCGGGACCGCCGCCCGGAAACTCGCCGAGGACGCCCCGACCCTCGCCGCGAAGGTCGAGAAGGCGCGCCGCGACGTCGACCGCCTCAACGCCGGGACGAAGCAGGTGAACGCGGGCGCCGGCCAGCTGCTGTCCGGATCGTCGCAGCTCACGAACGGTCTCGGCACGCTGTCGGGCGGCGCGGGGCAGCTGGAGGACGGGCTCGGGCGGCTCTCCGGCGGCGCGGTGACGCTGGAGACGGCGCTCGCGCAGATCGCCGACGGCAATCAGCGGCTCGCCCACGGCCTGGACGAGGGCGCCGCCCAGGTCCCGTCCTACGGCGACGGCGAGCGGAACGCGCGCGACGACATGATGAGCAACCCGGTCCGGCTGGCGTCCTCGACGGAGAACAAGGCGCCGAACTACGGCACCGGCTTCGCGCCGTTCTTCGTGCCGCTGTCCCTCTGGGTCGGCGGGATGATCATCTACATGCTGCTGCGGCCGCTGAACCCGCGCGCGCTCGCGGGCACCGCGCCGGGCCGCCGCGTCGCCCTCGCCGGCTGGCTGCCCGCCGCCGCGGTCGGCGCCGCCCAGGCCTGCGTCGTGCTGGCCGTCCTGCACTTCGCGCTCGGGCTGCGCGCCGAGCACTGGGCCGGGCTCGCCGGCTTCCTGGTGCTGGCGTCCGCCGCGTTCCTCGCCGTGATCCAGTGGGTGAACGCCCGGTTCGGGCCGATCGGCCGGATCATCGCGCTGGCGCTGCTGATGCTCCAGCTCACCTCCGCCGCCGGCACCTACCCGATCGAGACCAGCCCCGGCTTCTTCCAGGCGATCCGGCCGTGGCTGCCGATGCCGTGGGTCGTCGACGCCGTCCGGCACCTGATCAGTGGCGGTGACCTGACCTCGGTATGGCAGGGTTGTGCGGTGCTGGCGGCGTTCCTGGCGGGCGGGCTCGCGCTCACCGCCCTGGCCGTCCGGCACAACCGGGTCTGGACGATGAAACGCCTGCACCCGGCGCTGGAGCTCTAGAAGGCCCGACCGTGGGAGGCAGGGACGTGGCGCGCAGCGCGACGCGGGAGAAGCTGTTCACCGCGGCGATCGAGCTGATCGCGGAGAGCGGGCTCGCCGCCACCACCGTCGACCAGATCGCCGACCGCGCCGGGGTCGCCAAGGGCACCGTCTACTACAACTTCGGCAGCAAGGCGGCGCTGTTCGCGGCGCTGCTGGAGTACGGGGTGGAGCGGCTCGCCGCCGCGCTGCGGGACGCCGCGTCCGGCCGCCCGCCGCTGGACGCGCTGGAGGCGGTGGTGAGCGCCGAGCTGGCGTTCATCGGGGAGCACGAGTCGTTCGCGCGGCTGCTGATCGCCGAGACGTGGCGGTCGGGCGGCGACTGGCAGCACACCGCCCGGCTCATCCGGGAGCGCGCCATCGGCGTGGTCGCGGACGTGCTGCGCGCCGCGGTCGAGGCGGGCGACCTGCGCGCCGACCTCGACACCGGCACCGCCGCGTCCGCCGTGTTCGGCATGGTGCTCACCGTCGCGCTCGACTGGCGCGCCCTCGACCCCGACCGCTCCTTCGCCGACGTCCACGCCACCCTGATGGACCTGCTGCGCGGCCGCCTCACGGCCCGGTGAGCCCCGGAGGCCGACGGCGGGTCAGGGCAGGTTGCGGACCTGCTCGATCACGCCGGGCATCGCGGCGTTGTTGGCGCTGATCCAGTCGAGGAGGACGGCGACCTGCTCGTCGGAGTAGGACGCGAGGCGCTCGCGGAAGACGCGGGCGATCGGCTCGAAGTACTCGCCGAACCGGGCGACGTTCTCCGGGACGAGCTCGACGATCACGCGGCGGCGGTCGTCGGGGTCGCGGGTCCGCTTGACGTAGCCGGCCTTCTCCAGCCGGTCGATCACGGCGGTGATGGCGCCGCCGGTCGTGATGCCCATCAGCTCGGCGAGCCGGCCGGGGGTCTGCGGGCCGTCCAGGGTGAGCGCGTTGACGCACTGCGCGTCGGTGACGTTCATCCCCGCCTTGCTCGCGGTCGCGTGATGCAGCAGCACGGTGAACATCGTCGAGCGCTGCATCCCCGCCTGCAGTTCCGCCATCATCCGCTCGCGGTCCGGGATCGCCACGCCCCACCCCTCGTTCTTTTCTCTGAAATAGAGAGGCTCAGTCTAGTGCGCCGGGGACGGAACGGACCAGCCGGGGGACGGCCCCGGCTGTGTCGAAGCAGACACCGCGGAGGAACCGGGCAGGAACAGAGCGCCACTAAACTGGTTTTTGTTAGGACCACTAAACAGGCGGTCCGCTCCTGGCCCCGGATCCCACGAAGGTTCGGGGCCGCCCCCTATCCGGCCCCTCTCACCCGCCGACCCCGCTCACCCACCGGCGCCCGCTCACCCACCGGCGCAAGGGTCACCCGCCGTCCGCCTCGCCGGCGATCTGCTTCGCCCACCGGTAGTCCGCCTTCCCGGCCGGCGACCGCTTCATCTCCGGGACGAACGCGTACACGCGCGGGACCTTGTAGCCCGACAGCTCCTTGCGGCAGTGCGCGTCCAGGTCCTCGGCCGACGGCCGCTCGCCCGACGGCTGGATCACCGCCGCGACCCGGTTGCCCCAGCGCTCGTCCGGAACGCTCGTCACCACCGCGTCGTACACGCCCGGATGCCCCTTGAGGACGGCCTCGACCTCCTCCGGGAACACCTTCTCGCCGCCGGTGTTGATGGCCTGCGACCCCCGCCCATAGACGGCGATCGTCCCGTCCTCCTCCACCGTCGCGATGTCGCCGGTGAGCAGCCACCGCTTCCCGTCGACGACCGGGAACGTCCGGGCCGTCTTCTCCGGGTCGTTGTAGTAGCCGTGCGCGATGTAGCCCGTGCGCGCGACCTGCCCGATCACCCCGGACCCCGGCTTCACCGGCTGGAGCGCGTCGTCCAGGACCGTCACGTTCTCCACGTCCGGCGCGAACTTCAGGCCCTTCTCCGGCGTGGAGCCCGCCGTCGCCTCCGCCGTCGAGCCCGACTCCGTCGACCCGAACCGGTCCAGGATCATCGTGTTCGGCAGCAGCGCCTGGATCCGGTCGCGGACCGTCCCGGTCAGGATCGCGCCCGTCGACACGAACGCCAGCAGCGACGACGTGTCGTACCCGCCGCGCGCCAGCTCCTCCGCCATCGGGATCGCCATCGCGTCCCCGGTGATCGTCAGCGAGTTGACCTTCTCCCGCTCGATCGTCCGCCAGATCTCCGCCGCGTCGAACTTGCGCGCGTAGACCAGCGTGGCGCCCATGAACCAGGCGATCCACGTGGCCATCTGCGCGGCGCCGTGCATCAGCGGCGCGATCGGCATCATGATCATCGGACCGCCGTTGCGGGCCAGGTCGACGACGTCCTCCGGCCTGGTCGGCCGCGGGAACGTCGGGTTCCAGAACGCCAGCAGCATCTGCTCGCTCGACCACATGACGCCCTTCGGCATCCCGGTCGTCCCGCCCGTGTAGATGATGTAGGTGTCGTCGGCCGAGCGGGCCGGGAACCCGCGCGTCCCCGGCTGCGCCGCCAGCGCCTCGTCGTAGCGGACGGCGCCGTCGATCGACGGCTCGCCGCCCACCGCGATCAGGTGCCGCAGCTCCGGCGCCTCCGGGACCGTCGCGGCGACCCGCTCCTCGAACTCCACGTCGTACAGCAGCGCGACGCTGTCGGAGTCCTGGTAGATGTAGAGCAGCTCCGTCTCGACGTACCGGTAGTTCACGTTGATCGGCACGGCCCGGATCTTCATCGCCGCCAGCAGCGCCGCCGCGTACTCGACGCCGTTGTACAGCTGCATCGCCACGTGCTGCCCGGGCCGCACGCCCGCCGACTCCAGGTGGTGCGCGAGCCGGTTGGCGTGCTCGTCCAGCTCGGCGTAGGTGAGCCGCCGGTCGCCGCAGACCACCGCGACGCGGTCGCCGATCGCGTCCGCGACTCCTTCGAACAGATCAGCGTGGTTGTACTCCATCGGACGTCCTCCGGAGGGGGTATTCGCGCCTACGGGGCCTGGGGTCGCCCCCAGGGGAACACGGGACAGGGAAAGGACGGGAGCCGGGATGGATCAGGGCTTGTCGCCGCCGACGATCCACATCGCGAAGAACTGGGCGCCGCCGCCGTAGGCGTGGCCGAGGGCGCGCCGCGCGCCGTCCACCTGATGCTCGCCGGCCTGCCCGCGGACCTGCAGCGCCGCCTCCGCGAACCGGATCATGCCGGACGCGCCGATCGGGTTGGACGACAGCACGCCGCCGGAGGGGTTCCACGGGATGTCCCCGTCGAACGCCGTCGCGCCGGCCTCGGTGAGCTTCCAGCCCTCGTTGTCGCCGCAGAACCCGAGGTTCTCCAGCCACATCGGCTCGTACCAGGAGAACGGCACGTACACCTCGGCGCAGTCCAGCTCGCGGCGCGGGTCGGTGATGCCGGCCTGCTTGTACACGTCCGCCGCCGCGTCCTTGCCGCCCTGCGGGCTGACGCTGTCGCGGCCCGCGAACTGCATCGGCTCCGACCGCATCGACGTGCCGTGCACCCAGGCGGGCTTGCCCGGCGCCTTCTTCGCCGCGTCCTCCGACGCCAGCACCATCGCGCAGGCGCCGTCGGACGACGGGCAGGTCTCCAGGTAGCGGATCGGCTCCCACAGCATCGGCGTCGACTCGACCATCTCGCGGGAGATACCGGGGATCTTCAGGTGCGCGTACGGGTTCCGCAGCGCGTTCTGCCGGTCCTTCACCGCGACGAGCGTGCCGATGTGGTCGGGCGCGCCGGACCGGGCCATGTAGGCGCGGATGTGCGGGGCGAAGTACCCGCCCGCCCCGACGACGAGGGACGTCGTGAACGGCCCGTTCACCGTCAGCGCCCACGTCGCGTTCGACTCCGACTGCTTCTCCCACGCGATCGTGAGGACCCGGTCGTGCACGCCGGACTGGATCAGGTTCGCCGCGACGATCGCCGTGGACCCGCCCACCGAGCCGGCCGTGTGCACCCGCATCAGCGGCTTGCCGGTCGCGCCGAGCGCGTCCGCCAGGAACAGCTCCGGCATCACGACGCCCTCGAACAGGTCGGGCGCCTTGCCGACCACGATCGCGTCGATGTCCTTCCAGGTCAGCCCGGCGTCGTCGAGGGCGCGGCGGGCCGCCTCGCGCAGCAGGCCCGCCATCGACACGTCCAGCCGCTTGGTCTTGTACTGGGTCTGCCCGACGCCGATGACCGCACAGGGGTTAGCCATTGTTCTTCTCTCCCGACATCACGCAGACGAGGTTCTGCTGCAGGCAGGGGCCGGACGCGGCGTGCCCGAGCGTCCGGGACGCCGTCCCGTCGTGGATGCGGGACGCGGCCTCGCCGATGCGGATGAGGCCCGCCGCCATCACCGGGTTCGCCGACAGCGCCCCGCCGGACGGGTTGACCGCCACGCCGTCGCCCAGGCCGAGCGCCTCGCGCAGGATCAGCTCCTCATGGCTGAACTGCGCGTGCAGCTCCGCGATCTCGACCCCGGCCGCGCCGGCCCTCTCCCCCGCGATGCGGGCGGCCTCGGACCGGGTCAGGTCGCGGACGCCGAGCGCGTGCGGCTCGGTGCGGTGGTCGATCCCGGTGATCCACGCGGGCCGCTCGCACAGCTCCCGCGCCTTGTCTCCCGCGGCGAGGACGATCGCCGCCGCGCCGTCGGTGATGGGCGCGACGTCGTAGGGGTGCAGCGGCGCCACGTCGTAGTCCTGCTCATCGGCGGACCCTTCCGGGTCCGGCAGGTGCAGCGCGAACGGGTTCTCGCGGCCGGCCGCCCGGGACCGCGCCGCGACGGCGCGCAGGTCGTCCTCCTTCACGCCCGCCTTGTCCATGTACGCGCGGGCCTGCATGGCGGCCATCGACACCTGGTCGACGCCGAGCGGGGCCAGCGTGTACGGGTCGAGCTGCTGGTTCATGATCGCGCGCAGGTCGCCCTGGGACGACTTGCCGAACCCGTACACCAGCGCGGTGTCGATCGCGCCGATCTGGAGCTTCACCCACGCCTCGTACAGCGCCCACGCACCGTCCATCTCGACGTGGCTCTCGGAGATCGGCGGCCACGCGCCCAGCGTGTCGAGCGCGGACACGAACGCGAACGGCGCGCCCTGCAGGTAGTCGCACGAGCCCGAGCAGGTGAACCCGAAGCGGGACAGGCCCGTCCGCTCCTTGATCTCGGTGATCACCGGCAGGACGATCTCGGTCTCCGCGAGCCCCTGGTCCTCGGCGGTGTGGTGGCTCTGCACGAACGCGACGACTGCGACATCACGCATTACATGAAGTCCTTGATCTCTTCGAAGGGGACGTCGGGCTCGTCGATCGGCTCGAACCACTTGATGTTGGCCATCGACCGGTCCCACTCCTCGCGGGGCCGCCACGCCGCCTTCACCCGCATGCCCATCCGCACCTGGTCGGCCGGGACGCCGGCGATGAGCGTCAGCATCGTCAGGCCCGCGCCGTCCAGCAGGACGTAGCCGGACACGAACGGCACCTCGGGGGCGCGCGGGTCGGGGATGTTGTTGACCGCGAAGGTGGTGACGGTGCCGGTGTCGGGCAGCTCCACCTCCTCGGTCGTGGGCACGCCGTCGCGCGTGCAGAACCCCTTCATCGGGACGATGACCTTCTCGCACACCGGGCAGCGCTGCCCGATGATGCGGCCCTCGGCGATGCCGTCGAGGAACCGGCCGAGCGCCTTGCCGCCCTTCAGCCGGAACTCCAGGCTCGCCTGCGGGTTGATCATGGTGACCTCGGGCTGGAAGCACTCGATGTCGCCGATCGTCCCGGTGCGCTCCGCGCGGTACCTCGGCCGCACCCGCATCCCCGTCTTGAGGGTCTTCGGGGGCTTCGCGCCCGCCTCGAAGACGCCGAGGTCGAGGGCGTGGAGCAGCGCCGTGTCGGCGCCGTCCGGGCGGATCAGCGCCCACGCGAACGGCCGGTCGAACGGGTGCTCCTTCGCCGGGTTCGGCACCCACGACCAGGTCGTCACGGTCCCGGACGGGCCGACCTCGACGAACTCGCCGGTGACGTCCTCGCCGGTCTCCGGGTCGTACTCCGACGGCGGGACGAGCACCCGCCCGCCGGCGGTGCGGACGCCGACCAACCGGCCGTCGCGCAGCTCGCTCAGGAAGCGCCCGATCACCGGTCCGACCGAGCGGGTGTAGCCGCCGGGGAACTCGACGACGTGGTTGACCGCCGCCTCGGACGCCTGCGTGGTCTCAGATGGCACTGTCGCGGTCCTTCCAGTACGGGTCCCGCAGCTTGCGCTTGAGCAGCTTGCCGTTGGGCTCGCGCGGCATGGTCTCGATGAAGTCGATGGTCTTCGGCCACTTCATCTTCGCCAGCCGGCCCTCCAGGGACGCCAGGATCTCCTCGGCGAGCGCGGGCCCGGGCTCGGCGCCCTCGGCGGGCTCGACCACGGCCTTGATCTGCTCGCCCCACTCGTCGTCGGGGATGCCGAACACGGCGACGTCCGCGACCTTGGGATGCAGGGTGATCTCGTTCTCGATCTCGGCGGGGTAGATGTTCGCCCCGCCCGAGATGATCATGTCGGCCTTCCGGTCGGACAGGAACAGGAACCCGTCCTCGGTCAGGTAGCCGATGTCGCCGACCGTGAAGAAGTCGCGGAGCCGGTTCTTCTCCGTCTTCTCCTTGTCGCCCTTGTACTCGAACTGGACGCCGGCCATCTTCATGTAGATGGTGCCGTGCTGCCCGGTCGGGACCTCGTTGCCGTCGTCGTCGACGATGAGCAGCTCGCTGATCGCCCACGCGTTGCCGACCGTGCCGGGGTGGGCGCGCCAGTCCTGCGGGCTGGCGATCGTGCCGCCGCCCTCGGTGGCCGCGTAGTACTCCCAGATGCAGTCGCCCCACCAGTCGAGCATCTGCTGCTTGATCGGGACGGGGCAGGGCGCCGCCGCGTGGATCGCCCACTTCATCGACGACACGTCGTACTTGCCCCGCACCTCCTCCGGCAGCGCCAGCAGCCGCTTGAAGTGCGTCGGGACCATGTGGGTGTTGCTGATCCGGTGCTCCTGGATCAGCTTCAGCGTCTCCTCGGCCTCCCACTTGTCCATGTAGACGAGGGTGTGGCCCATCTGCAGCGCCGTCCCGCCGAACTGGGTGACGGCGGTGTGGTAGTTCGGCGACGTGATCAGGTGCGCCTGGTGCTCGCCGCCCGCCGGCCGTCCCGGCGTCATCCCGAACAGGCCGAGCAGGAACGTCATCAGCTCGGCGCTGTCGTCGGGGTCGAGCCCGGTCAGCGCGCGCTTGACGCCCTTCGGCCGTCCCGTCGTGCCCGACGTGTAGTGCATCGTCGCGCCGGCGCTGCGGTTCTCCGGCAGCGTGTCCGGCTGCCCGTCCACCAGCTCGGCGTAGGGCCGGAAGCCCTCGACCTTCCCGAACCCGAACCGGCGGTGCGCGTCGAGCCCCGCCTCGTCGGCGGCGCGCACGCCCTCGGCGGCGTACCGCTCGTGCACGAAGAACGCCTTGGCCTCGCTGTCGGCGACGATGTAGCCGATCTCCGGGCCGGTCAGATGCCAGTTGATCGGCGTGTAGTACCAGCCGGCCTGCAGCGCCGCCAGGTAGAGGACGAGCCCCTCGACGCCGTTCGGGACGAGCCCGCAGATGCCGTCGCCGTCCTTGAGACCGAGCTCGCGGAGCCCGTGGACGAGCCGGTTCGAGCGGGCCAGCAGGTCGCCCGCGGAGTACTGCGCACCGTCCGGATCGACGGCGGCGACCCACTCGGGATCGGCTTGCGCCAACCGCCAAAAGCCCAACGACCCCATCGGATCTCCCTTGCGTGATCACGGTGAGCACCGCCTGCCGGCGGCGCCCGGCGACCAAAGTAGATCACGTTCTCGTTTTGCAGGGCAACCCCTACCGGTAGCGCATCGCCTTAACTAGAATCTGTTCTTGTTTTGCCCATCGCAGGAGGACTTCCATGGCCGAGCTGCTGCCGATCAGCACCGAGCACTGCACCGTCGAGCGGGACGGCCACGTCGTCATCGTCACGATGAACCGCCCGGAGGCGCGCAACGCGCTCAGCACGGCCATGCTGGTCGGCCTCGCCGACGCCTGGGCCTACATGTCCGACACCCCCGAGGTCCGCGTCGGCATCCTCACCGGGGCCGACGGCACCTTCTGCGCCGGCGCCGACCTCAAGGCCATGTCGCAGCCGCCGTCCGACCCCCGCGTCGCCGAGCGCGCCGCGCAGATCCCCGACTACCATTGGAAGGGCCTGCTCCGCGACGGCCGCCCGACCAAGCCGCTCATCTGCGCCATCGAGGGCTACGCCGTCGCCGGCGGCACCGAGCTGCTCGCCGGCACGGACCTGCGCGTCGTCGCCGAGGGCGCCACCCTCGGCCTCTTCGAGGCCAAGCGCGGCCTGTTCCCGATGGGCGGGTCCGCCGTCCGCCTCCCCCGCCAGATCGGCTACGCCGCCGCCCTCGACATCCTGCTCACCGCCCGCGAGGTGACCCCGCAGGAGGCCCTCGCCATGGGCCTGATCAACCAGGTGGTGCCGGACGGGCAGGCCCTCGCCGCCGCCCGCGAGATGGCCGACCGGATCGCCGCGTGCGCGCCGCTGGCCGTCCAGGCCATCCTGCGCGCCGTCCGCGAGACCGAGCACCTCCCCGAGGAGGAGGCCCTCAAGGTCTCCGACGAGATCGGCTGGCCCGTCTTCGCCACCGAGGACGCCAAGGAGGGCTCGAAGGCCTTCAAGGAGAAGCGCGCCCCCATCTACCACGGCAAGTAGCGCCCGCGGTCCGGGGCGCGGAGCCCGGCGTCCGGGGCGCGGAGCCCGTCAGGGAGCGCCCCGGTCGCGCGAGAGGCGGGTCACTTGGTTCGCGGGGTCTCGCTGCGGAAGGTGTGGCCGAGCTCGGGGCCGAGGCCGAAGTAGTGCCGGAAGTTGTAGATGAGCGGGCTCCACTCGGCCGGGTCCACGTGGTGGGTGCCCGGCACGACGATGCGCGGGTCGGCGTGCACCCGCAGCACCTCGGCCTCGGCGATGACGAACCCGCCGGACGCTCCGGGGCGCACCCGTTCGGCGCGGGCCTCCAGTTGCAGCGGGCATTCGGCGACCCGTGACGGCCCGACGGTCTCGGACGGCTGGGGCCGCAGCCCGGCGGCGGCGAACTTGTCGCGCTCGAACCGGAAGACGCCCGCCTTCGCCGCGGGCACCGGGTCGCGTCCCGTGAGCGGCGCCAGCCGCTCCACGGCCCGCCACTGCTCCGGGCCCGGAACGTTGATCACCAGTTCGGGACGCTCCTGGAGGTTGCGAGCGGTCTGCCCCTCGGCGCCGAGCCCGAGCACGACCGTCCGGCCGAGCGCCCACGCCGACGACATCGGCGCGAGGTTGTCCGAGCCGTCCTCGTTCGCACTGGTCAGGAGGACGACCGGGGTTCCGAAGTACAGGACGCTCGGCTCGATGGCGACGTGCTCCGGCAGGGCGGTGACCGCGGGTTCCATGATCGGAAGCGTAGGGCGGGGTCGTTTCGACGCCGGCTGAAATGTGATCGCGGGCGGGTATCGGGCCGTCCGTAAAAGGGGCGGCGTTTGCGCGCCCCCTTCCGTGGCAGGGCTGGACGCGAGCCGGTCATGGAAGGAATGAGCGAGCGATGGCCCTCCAGATGGGACGGTACCTGGGACGGGGACGGACGGCGACCGAGGAGCCGCCGGCGGAGCCCCGGAGACGCTGGGCGTGGCCCCGGCGGACGGCCGCGGCGGCGCCCTCGGACGAGAGCGCAGGGAAGACCGTCGTGGTGCGGAGACCGCGGCGGTGGCGGCGCGGCCGGCACAACCCCGTCAGCGCGATGATCCTGGCGGCGGGCTGGGCGGCGGCGTTCATCCTCGCCCTCGGGATGCTGCTGACCTGGGGCGGCGCGAATCCGGGCAACGACCTGGTGCACGCGACGCTCAACACGGGCCGCTGGCTCGCGACGCCGTTCCACGACGCGTTCACGCGGTCGGACCCGAAGGAGCAGCTCTACATCAACTGGGCGATCGCGGGCGTGGTCTACTACGTCGTCGCGCGGGCCCTGTCGTGGATGACCCGCTTCTGACCGCCGGGAGAGCGGCGGCGGCCGAGAATGCGGCGGCGGCCGGGGCGTCGCGCCCCGGCCGCCGTCCCTGCCCTTGCGGGGTCAGCCTTCGGTGATCGCGTTGAGCCGTTCGATCGACTCGACGTACTCCTCGATCAGGTCGTAGACGACTTGGGCGGCGGGCTTCACCTGGTTCATGGAGCCGACGATCTGGCCGACCGGGAAGGTGACCAGCTCGCCGTCGCCGGACCGGGCGATGCGCGGCAGCGCGTCGGCGATCAGCATGAACTGCATGGGCATCGGCAGGTAGCCCGGGGACTTCTCGCTCTCCCACGCCTCGGTCCACGCGGTCTTGAGGAACCGGGCGGGCTTGCCGGTCCAGGCGCGGGACCGGACGGTGTCGCGGGAGGTGGCCGCGAGCAGCTTCGGCAGCGCCCGCTCGGGGGTGTCGGCCTCGTCCACGGTCAGCCAGATGGAGCCCGTCCAGACGCCGTCGGCGCCGAGCGCGAGGCCGGCGGCCATCTGCCGGCCCCGGCCGATGCCGCCCGCCGCGAGGACGATCGTGTCCTCGCCGACCGCGTCCACGACCTCGGGGATCAGCACCATCGTGGACACGTCGCCGGTGTGGCCGCCGGCCTCGGTGCCCTGCGCGATGATGATGTCCACGCCGGCCTCGACCTGCTTGCGGGCGTGCCGCGCGTTGGAGGCCAGGCCGCCGACCTTGACGCCGTGCTGGTGGGCCAGCTCGGCGACGTCGGCCGGGGGCGGGCCGAGGGCGCTCGCCAGCAGCGCGATCGGGTGCTTGAGCGCGATGTCGACCTGCGGCCGGGCCGTCTGGTCGGTCCAGCCGAGCAGCACCTTGCTCGCGCTCTCGGTGGACGGCTCGACGCCGTGCTCCTGGAGCAGGTCCTCCAGGAACTTGCGGTGCTCGGCCGGGATCATGCCCTGGAGCTTGCCGACCAGTTCCTCGGCGTCGCCGAGGTCGGCGCCCTCGTACTTGGCGGGCATCACCACGTCCACGCCGTACGGCTTGCCGCCGACGTGCTCGTCGATCCACTTGAGCTCGAGCTCGAGCTCCTCGGGGGTGAAGTACAGGGCGCCGAGGACGCCCATGCCGCCGGCGCGGCTCACCGCCGCGACGACGTCGCGGCAGTGACTGAACGCAAAGATCGGGTACTCGATGCCGAATTGTTCGGTGACTCGTGTCCGCACAGCCTCGACCCTAGGCGGCTCCCTGCAAAACTGCAACAGGTTCTAGTTGAGGAAATCAGTGAGGCACGTAGAACAGCCCGGCCAGGGCGTCCGGTCGGCTCTAGAACACGTATCAGCGTGAGGGGGGACACACGAAGGCCCCGCGGCCCGGAGGGGCCTGCGGGGCCTGGTGGACGGGGAGGGGGCTCAGCGGCGCCGCGACGGCAGGCGGCGCTGGCGGCCGTCGGACGGCACCCGCCGCGCCTGCGGCCTGCCCGCACCCTTGGACGGCGCCGGAGCCGCGCCCTTGTCGCTCTGGGCGCCCGGTGCGTCCGGGGCGGCGGCGCGGGCCGCGAACGAACCGGGCGGAGCGGCCGCCGATGCCGTCGCGGCCGCGGCGGGCGCGCCGGGAGCCGCTGCGGCGCCGGGTGCGCCCGGGGCACCGGAGGGCTTGGGCGGGCCCGCGTCGCCGAACTTGCCGTCGGGGCGGCGCGGCGCCTCGATCTTCGGCGGCGTCCGGTCGCGCATCAGCCCGAGGAGGCCGCCGGCCAGCAGCAGCACCAGGCCGACGAACACCGCGCCCGCCGGGATGTAGCTGCGCACCAGGTCGATCTGCAGCGCGGTCTTGTCCGCCATCGAGACGAGGCCCCGCTGGTCCTTGTCGAGGGTGATCAGGTCGGCCTGGGCGACGATCATCTTGCCCTTGCCGTCCGGGGTCTGCACCCAGCTGCGGATGTTCTCCCGCTGCTTGACCGGGATGCCGGTGCGCGGGTCGACCCACATCGTGTTGTAGGCCTCGGTGTAGCGGTCGGCCTTCTGGTTGCCCTTGTCGGCCGGCAGCCCCAGCATGCTCGCCGGCATCTTGGTGTCGAGCGCGGCCGTCTTGGTCAGCGGGATGTGCTGGGTGAACCGGTAGGTCGCGAGGCCGTGCACCCGCTCGACCCCGCCGTACTGCATCGGCGCCTGCTGCTTGGTGGTCATGTCGAAGAACGGGTAGTCGCGCTTCTGCACGTTCCCGATCGGGAACAGCAGCCCGTACCCCGACATGCGGACGGTGCTGTCGCCCTCGACGTTGGCGCCGCAGCAGTTGACGAGGACGCCCGTCCGCCGGTCGAACGCGATCCGGAACTTCTGGATCTGCACCGGGGTGTCGGGCTTGGCCTGGTCGTAGATGTCGGTGGTGGAGTCCCAGACGGCGATCTTGTTGTTGCCGCCGTTGGCCCGCACGTCGCCGCGGATGGTGTTGTTGGCGCGCAGCGTGACGCCGTTCTTCAGCTTCAGGTCGGACTGGTCGAAGTAGGTGCTGTTCGGCGACTCCAGCCGGGTGACCTGGTAGCGGTTCAGGGGCGCCTGCACCACCTGGTCGGCCACGTAGAACCGGACCATGGGCGCGAGCGCGAGAAAGAAGGCGCCCAGGCCGATCAGGATCAGGCCGACCACCGGTCGCCGCATGAACACCTCCGGGACTGCGGTCCGTTCCCCGGGCCGTGAGGCCGGATTCCGGCGTGCGCGGTCAGGCTACAGGACTTGCCAAACCGCCCGTCCAATAGCACCGGCCACTCAACGTGCAAATCCGAAGAATCCTCCCATATTGGCCATGGGCCGGGGGCGCGGTCGGCGCATCCCCGGGGACGGGCCGGCGACCGCTCCCGGCGACCGCGTACCGGCCGGTAAGCTCCGCCTGTACTCCCCGTGATCCGTGAGGTTGCCCATGGACTGGCCGGCAGCTGCCTCGGCGCCCGAGCAGGACGGTCGCGCCGCGCCGGGCCACCGCGCCACGCTCGGCCGGTGCCTCCGGCTCTTCAGTGCGTTCCGCCGCGAGGGCACCGACCCGGAGTACTTCTACGGGCTGATGGCGCAGGACACCGTCGCGCAGCTCGGCACGTACACCCGCCTGGACGGCGCCACCGTCATCGACGTCGGGACCGGACTCGGCCAATTCGCGCGCGCGCTCGAAAAGGCCGGGGCGCGATGCACCGGCATCGACCACGACATCAAGGAGCTGACCGCGCTCGGGCCTCCGGCGCCGAACACGCTCGTCGCCAGCGCGCTGGCCCTGCCGTACCGGACGGGCTCGGCCGACGTGTGCTTCTCGTCCAACGTCCTGGAGCACGTGCCCGACCCGTGGCGGATGGCCGGCGAGATGGTCCGCGTGACGCGTCCCGGCGGGCTGGTGTTCCTGTCGTTCACCAACTGGCTGTCGCCGTGGGGCGGCCACGAGACGTCGCCCTGGCACTACCTCGGCGGCGACCGGGCCGCCCGCCGCTACGAGCGCCGCACGGGACGGCCGCCGAGGAACCGGTACGGCACGAGCCTGCACCCGGTGTCGGTGTCGGCGGCGCTCGCCTGGGCGCGCGGCAACCGCGACGTCGAGGTCGTGGCCGCGGTGCCCCGCTACCTGCCGCGCTGGGCGTCGGTGATCGTCCGCGTCCCGGCCCTGCGGGAGGTCGCGACCTGGAACCTGCTGCTCGTGCTGCGGAAGACCGGCCCGTGAGGCCCGCGCCGCCGCAGGCCGGGCCGGCCCCGCCGCCGATCGCCGGGCACCAGGACGCGCTGGACGGCGTCCGGGCGCTCGCCGCGCTGGCCGTCCTCGCGTTCCACGTGGCGAGCGCGTCCGGGGCGATGACCCGGGAGGGCGGCTCCGGCTGGCTGTTCAACGGCGGCCAGGTCGGCGTGCCGATCTTCTTCACGCTCTCCGGCCTGCTGCTCTACCGCCCGTGGGCGGCGGCGGCGCTGGACGGCCGGGCCGCGCCGCGCACCGGCGAGTACCTGCTCAAGCGCGTCCTGCGGATCATGCCCGCGTACTGGGCGCTGATCGTCGTCTTCATGGCCACGTCCGCGCGCGGGCACCTCGGCGACCCGCTGACCTGGGGTTCGCTGCTGACGCTGACGCAGACGTACCTGCCGGACCCCTGGTGGGGCGGCGGCCTCGGCCCGGCCCGCATCGGGCAGACGTGGAGCCTGGTGGTCGAGGCCGCCTGGTACGCGCTGCTGCCGCTGACCGCGCCGCTGCTGACCTGGTACGCCAGGCGCGTCCCGACGCGCGACCCGGGCGTGCGGGCGAAGCGGCTGCTGCGCGCGATCGGCGTGTACGGGGCGCTCTCCTTCGTGTACGTGGTCTTCATGTTCGTGCCGGACCGGCACACGCAGATGGGCCTGTGGCTGCCGCACTTCTTCGTGTGGTTCGCGATCGGCATGGCGATGGCCGTGGTGACGGTGTGGGCGCGGCTCGACCAGCGGCGCCCGGTCGCGGCGATGTGCCGGGCCGTCGCCGACTCGTGGGGCGCCTGCTGGGCGGCGGCGGCGATGCTGTACGTGGTGGCCGCGACGCCCGCGACCGGCCCGTACACCCTGCAGACGCCGGACGCGCTGTGGACGTCCGTCCTGCACCTGGTGGTGTTCGGGCTCGTCGCGGTCGCCCTGGTCGCGCCGATCGCGTTCGCGCCGGCCGGGCATCCGGTGATCGAGGGGGTGCTCGGCAACCGGGTGATGCGCTTCCTCGGCCGGATCTCCTACGGCGTCTTCCTCTGGCAGATGATCATTCTTCTGGCCTGGTACGACGCGGCGGACCGGATGTACCGGGGGCACGTCCTGACGGATCTGCCCCTGCTGGCGGCGGCGTCCATCGCAGCGGCGACGGCGAGCTACTACCTGGTGGAGAAGCCGGTGATGGCGCTGCTGCGCCGGCGCCGCCCGCGCGGCGGCCGCGGCGGCGACGATCCCGGCCGGACGGTTCCGGACCCGGTGGCGCCGCGGGCGCGGTCCCGGCGGGCTCCTGCCCGGGGGCGGCCCAGCTGAGCGCGATCCGGCCGCCGGACGCGCCGTCCGGCCCGCCGCGCGGCCGGGGCCGCCACAGCTCCACCGCGACCCGTCCGACGATCACCAGCCCGAGCAGCTGCGGCACGGCGTCGCCGAGCAGGCCGTCCGGCTTGGAGGGGTTGTCCAGCAGCCCGAACCGGTTCCCGGCGGCGAGGCAGCCGGCCCCGGCGACCATCGCGAGCACGACCGTCCAGGAGGACGAGAGCGCGCGCAGCGGCCAGGCCCGCCCGGTCCTCGCCCAGCCGCAGACGACCGCCACGACGGCGGTGACGGCGAGGCCGGGGATTCCGGCGATCCAGCCGCCGAGCGCGGCGGCGAGGCCGACCGCGGCCCAGGCGGGCCAGCCGGTCCCGGCGACCAGGGCGCGGCCGCCCGGCGGTCCCGCTTCGCGCCGTTCCCGCGCCGGCCAGACGGCGACCAGCAGCAGCACGAGCAGCAGGTTGAGCCCCGCGACCACGGCGATCCGCTGCGACCGGTCCGGCGTGTAAGTGAGCTGGACCGTGCCCTTCGTCCCGGCGGGGACGAGCCAGCCCTGCTTCCAGCCGTCGAGCCGGACGGCGCGCAGCGCGGTGCCGCCCACGGTGGCGCGCCAGCCGGTGTTGAAGTTCTCGTTCACGGTGAGGAACGAGCTCCTCGCGGCGTCGATCTCCAGCTTGCGGGAGCCGGACCCCCAGCTCAGCACCTTGACCGGCTGCGGCGCGCCCGCGTCCGTGCCGCTCGTGCCGGTACCGCTCGTGCCGGTGCCGCCCGTGCCCGTGCCGCTCGCGATCGCCTGCGGGCCGACGGTCACCGTGTCGATGCGGTACGCGTCGAGCGGCACCGAGGTCAGGTGGTTGAGGCCGGCCTTCAGCGGCGCCTGGCGGCAGGCGGCGAACCGCAGCGGCCGGCCGGCGAGCAGGTCGCCGAAGGTGCCGGTGGCCTTGGTCTGCACGGTCGTCCCGTCCACCCGGACCTTCGGCCCGTACCCGCAGGCCAGCGTCAGCGGATAGTCCGCCACATCCGGCAGCGGCCGGACGCCGGGGACGATGAGGTCGGTCAGCTGCACCGGCCCGGTCTGGTCGTCCTTGGTGAAGGTGACGGTCAGCCGGTCGGTGGTCATCGGGGCGAACGACAGCCGGCCCAGCCCGTCGGACAGGCCCTCGCGGTACTCGCCGTTCTGCCCCTCGACCCGCACCCGGACCGGGCCGGACGCGCCGGGCGGGCGGCTCAGCGTGAGCTTCGACAGCCGCTTGCGGCCCTTCCACCGCACGGAGATCGCGGCCGCCTTGTCCTTGTCCGCGGCGATCCAGGTGGTGGACGGGTCCCCGTCGAACGCCGACCGCGCCTGGTCGGCGGGGTGGTCGGACTGGACGGAGGTGGCGGTGACGAGCGGCTGCCCCGCCACGGCGGTGTACTGGGCGATCAGCCGCTCGTCGGTGAGGACGGCGGTGCCGGTGAGCGGCGCCTTCCCGGACACGGCGGAGGTGTAGGCGCGGTCGAGGCCGTCGCCCTCCTCGTCGTCGTTCGCGAGGGCGGACGAGCACACCCAGCGGGCGCTGCCCCGCATGCACGCGGACGTGCCGCCGGGCGCCCGGCCCATCACGTAGGTGGCCCGGCCCTTCACCCCGGACGGCGCGGGCAGCGTGTACGTGCGGGTCGGGCGGACGCCGCCGATGCTCAGCTCGGACACCCCGGCGCGCGCGAAGGCGGGCACCGCCGGCCTGGTCGCGAGGCCGGCGATGCGCAGCTTCAGCCAGCGGCTGGCCCCTTGCGGGGCGCGCAGCGGCTGGGGGGACGAGGTCCGCTGGACGTCCTGCTCCACGGTGCCGGTCTCGGTCTGCACCGCGACCCGCGCGACGGCCGGGCCGAGCGTGGAGTCCTGGTCGAACACGGCGGTCAGGTCGCGGACGTCGCGCGGTTTGTCGAAGTCGACCCGGAGCCACTGCCCGACCGGCCCGTTCCAGCCGCCGGTCTGCCACGCGGTGAACGGGTCGCCGTCCAGCGCCGCGTACGGCTCCGCGCCCGGCTTGCGGGACTGCGGGATGGCGTCATCGCTCGCCGCCGACGACGACGCCGTGACGTCGCGGACGCCGCCGCCGTAGGTGACGTGCGTGGTGTACCGGTTCCAGCCCTCGTCGAGGACATCGGTGGCCTGCCCCCGGTGCGCCCGCGTCAGCGTCGGCGAGGTCTGGTGGAGCTCGCCGTAGTTGCGTTTCAGCAGGCGGGGCGAGTCGGTCACGACGGGTTCGCCGCCGAGGTCGGGGGCGTCGTCGTCGAGCAGGACGGGCCCGGACGGCAGCGCCCGGTCGTCGGCCATCGCCAGCAGCGACTCCGGCCCGCCGTACACGCGGAGGGCGCCGGACGCGTCCGACAGGTTCGCGACGTCGTCGGCGCCGGAGACCTCGTAGACCTCCAGCGCGGGGTACCTCTGGTCGGTGGCGGAGACGGCGTCGTCCACGAGGTCGCCGCCGACGGGCGCGCCGAACGAGGCGGCCCGGCGGATGCCGGGCGAGTCGGCGAGCGCCTGGTGCAGCCGGGCGGGCCAGGCGCCGCGCAGCGTCTCGCGGCTCAGGTCGTTGCGGACGAGCAGGTACCGCACGCCCATCCGGCCGAGGAACGCGGCGAGGCCCGGCGAGCCCTGGCCGGAGCGGACCTGGAGGTCGATCGCGTCCAGCGCCCGCGTGTACCCGGGCGACCCGGCCGGGACGAGCTGCCGGACGCCCCAGCGGGCCGTGAGCAGCGGCTGGACGATGTCGTCCATCGGCCGGCCCCACAGGTACTCGCCGAACGGCGCGCCGGGCAGCGCCAGCACGCCCTGCTGGCCGGCCCGCGCGTTGATCCACGACGCCGCGTCCCGCCAGTACTTCGGCACCTGGGGGAAGGAGCCGGGGCCGGTGAGCCCGTTCGACACGGCGGTCGCGCCGATCCCGGCCAGCGCGACCAGCGCGACGGCGGGCACGCTCAGCACGGCCCGCAGTGCGCCGGCGCCGGGCCGGGGCTCTCCGGCCGAGCCCCGCGCCTGCGCGCGCCCCGGCCTGCGGACGGCCACGACGAGCAGGTGCGCCAGCCCGAGCGCGAGCGGCATCCGGACCACCGCGTCGAACTTGTGCAGGTTGCGCAGCGGCGCGAGCGGGCCGTCCAGCAGGTCGCGGGCCTGCGCGGCGAACGGGCCGGGGATGTCGCTGAGGTGGCCCGTCGCGATGACCGCGACCCCGGCCAGCAGCGTGAGGAGCAGGAACGTCCGCTCGGGCAGCAGCCGGCCGAGCAGCCCGGCGAGGCCGAGCGCGGCGATCAGTCCGGTGCAGACGACCGGCAGCGCCCCCACCGACAGGCTGTGCCCCACCGGCCACCAGATCCGCCCGTCGACGATCAGGTAGTTCACCCAGCGCTCGGCGCCCCGGAAGATGTTGATCAGACCGGTCGGCGCGGTCGTCGTCGCGGCCTTCTCGGTGTAGGTCAGCCAGGAGAAGCCGTAGGTCCCGGTGAGCATCAGCGGGACGAGCCACCACGCCATCGCCGCGCCGGTGGCCGCCGACCACCACGCCAGCAGCCGGATCCGGTGCGACCCGCGCGGCCGCGTGATCACGTACACCAGCGGGACGACCAGCACCGCCACGGTGGCGGTCGCGTTGATGCCGCCGCAGCAGGCGACCGCGAGCCCCGACCGGGCCGCCGCGCGCACCCGCCCGCCCTCGCCGGACGCGGCGGTGACCAGCGGCAGCACGATCCACGGCAGCATCGCGGCCGGCAGGTACTCCGAGGAGATCTGGCCGAGGGTCGCCAGGGCGTTCGGCGCCAGCGCGTACGCCATCGCGGCGATCAGCCGGCTCCCGGGCCCGCCGATCCCGAGCCGGTTCGCGAGCCTCCACGTCCCGGCGAACGCCAGGCAGAGCAGCAGCGACGTCCAGAGCCGCTGGGTGATCCACGGCGGCATCCCGACCAGGTGCCCGAGCGCGTGGAACGGGCCCATCGGGAACAGGTAGCCGACCGCCTGGTTCTGCAGCTGGCCGAACTGCTCGGCGTCCCACAGGTGCAGCGCGCGGCCGAGGAACCCGAGCGGGTTCACCGCCATGTCGATCTTGGTGTCGGCGAGGATGAGGCCGGGCCGGGTGCCGAACGCCAGCGCGGTCAGCGCCAGGCAGCACGCCGCGACGCGCAGCCGCTCGCGCAGCCGGGCGGCGGCGTCCGGGCCGTCCGGCGGGCGCGGGC
>NZ_JABMCA010000067.1:0-52155 GCF_014706005.1 Actinomadura sp. RB99
CGACCGCCTCCAGCGCCGCGCCTTCGCGCGCGGCCGCACGAGTGCCACCGCCCGCCGCCTGACCCGCCGCCTGGGCGCCGACGACCCGCCGCAGCCGCCCCGGCCGCCCCACCCCCGCCGCAAACTCCCCACCCGCCGCTGACCCGTACCCCGCCCCGGCCGTTCGCCAGCGAAGCCGGTTTCCAGGCCCGCACCTAGCGGCAGCGTTCGTGCCCGGCCACGCGGTGACCCGGACCATCGCGATCGCGAGCCGATGAGACGTACACGCCTGGCTGGCGAAGCGCTTTTCGGGCCCGCACCCGAGTCGCTCACCGTAACCCGGTAGTGCTCGTGCCCGGCCACGCGGCGACCTAGACCGTCGCGATCGCGAGCGAAGCCGGATTCGAGCGAAGCAAGAATCCGATCGCGCAGCGAGCCCCCAGGGCGAGTCGAAGCGATGCAGCGATCGCACGCAGCGCCCGTTGAAGGAAGGCCCCCTAGGGCCTGACGCCAAGGGCGCTGCTAGTAAACAGGCGCTACTGCGCGGACGGTTTCGATGGTGTCGGCTTCGGTGGCGGTCTTGTCGGGGCGGTAGCGGAGGACGCGGGCGAAGCGGAGGGCGATGCCGCCGGGGTAGCGGGGGCTCTGCTGGACGCCGTCGAAGGCGATCTCGACGACGAGCTCGGGCCGGACGTGGACGGTCCAGCCGTCCTCGCGGACGGCGAGCTCGCGGAGCTTCTCGGTCTGCCAGGCGAGGAGCTCGTCGGTGAGGCCCTTGAACGTCTTGCCCAGCATGACGAAGCCGCCGGTCTCGGGGTCGCGGGCGCCGAGGTGCAGGTTGGACAGCAGGCCCTGGCGGCGGCCGTGGCCCCATTCGACGGCGAGGACGACGAGGTCGAGGGTGTGGCGGGGCTTGACCTTGATCCACCCGGCGCCGCGGCGGCCGGCGGTGTAGAGGGTGTCGAGGGACTTGACGAGGACGCCCTCGTGGCCGCGGGCGACGGCGTCGTCGAAGAAGTCCTTGGCGGCGGCCGGGTCGGCGGTGACGATCCGCGGGATCCGCAGGTGCTCGGGGACGGCCCGGACGAGCGCCGCGTTGCGGTCGGCGCCGGGCGCGTCGAGCAGGTCGTCGCCGTCGAGGTGGACGACGTCGAAGAGGAACACCGTGAGGGGGACGGGCTCGGTGTCCTTGGCGGTGCGGGTCGCGGTGCGGGCGGCGGTGACCTGGAACGGGTACGGGGCGCCGTCCGGGCGCAGCGCGATGACCTCGCCGTCGAAGACGGCGTCGCGGACGGGCAGTTCGCGGACGGCGGCGACGACCTCGGGGAGCCGGGCGGTGATGTCGTCGAGGGTCCGGGTGAACACGCGGACGTCGCCGTCGCGGACGTGGATCTGGGCGCGGATGCCGTCGAGCTTCCACTCCACGGCGGCGTCCGCCTTGAGCTTGGCGAACGCCTCCTCGACCGACGGGGCGGACGCGGCGAGCATCGGCTTGACCGGGCGCCCGACCTCCAGGGTGAACGCGTGCAGCCCGGCGGTGCCGTCGGCGAGCGCGGCGGTGGCGACGGGGCCGAGGGACCCGCGCAGCATGACGGCGCGGCGGACCTCGGCGGACGGCACGCCGGCCGCCGCCGCGATCGCCTCGGCCATCACCCCGTCGAGGGCGCCCTGGCGCAGCTCGCCGGCCAGCAGCCGGATGAGGAAGCCCTGCTCGTCGCGGGTGGCGCGGCCGAGCAGCGCGGCGACCAGCTCGCGGCGCCGGGCGACGGACCCGGCTCCGGAGACGGCGCCGATCTCGGTGAACGCGGCGTCGACCTCGGGGACGGTGAGGGACGGCTCGGCGGCGGGCGGCGGGACGTCGCGCAGCGCGGCGTAGCCGACGCCGATCTGGCGCTGCGGCAGCTCGCCGGACAGGTAGGCGACGACGGTGGCGGCCTCGCCGGGCTCGGCGTCGCGCAGGCACTCCGCGAGCGCCGTGATCTTGGCCTTGCGGCCGGAGGTGCCGGCCACCTCCCGCGACGTCCGCGCGATCTCCGCTATCAGCACCTCCCCATTGTGACCACGGCGTCTGACAATTGACCCGGGCGGGACCCCTGGTCAGCCGAGGCGGTCCTGACTACGTTGACCAGTGGCGGGGTCGATGACGCGCGGGGGAGTGAGGAGCGGGGCGTGGGGCTGCAGCGCGAGCCGTTCCACCGGGTCTACTCGGCGCCGGAGCCGCCGTCGCCGAAGCGGCGGCCGCGGCTGCTGGCGCTGCTGGTCGCGCTGGTGGCGTTCGGCGGGGCCGCCGCGGCGGTGTTCCTGTTCCTGCCGGGGCACGGGAACGACGCGGCGGCGCCGCGGACATCGTCCTCCGGCACCGGCGCGACCGGCGGCGCGACCGGCCGCGGGACCGGCGGCGCGACCGGCGGGACGGCGGAGCCGCCGCGCCCGTCCGAGACGCCGATGCAGGAGCAGCCGGTGGCGTCGCTGCCGAAGCCGTGCGCGATGGTCTCGGACCGGACGGTCGGCCGGACGATCCCGAAGCCCAGGCGGGCCGAGAGCGCGAACTCGACCTTCACGACGTGCACGTACACGGCGCAGGGGCCGGCGTTCCGGTGGCTGCGGGTCGAGGTGAACCTGCACGCGCCCGCGAAGACGCCGACGCCCGTGCAGGACGCGGAGGGCGACTACCGGGCGTCGTGGACGGAGGCGCACAGCGCGCCGCTCGTCCGCACGATCAGCCTGCGGCGGCAGCAGGGGATCGGTGACGAGGCGTACCGGTGGTTCAAGGCGGACGAGGGGCAGCCGACGGTGGTCGGCGAGGTGACGACGCGGTTCCGGAACGTGCTCGTGACGGTCAGCTACAGCGAGCAGGCGGCGAAGGGCCGTGCGGACGCCCGGGAGGGGGCGTGCCTCGGCACGGCGGAGGGCGTCGCGCGGGAAGTGCTGGCCACCTTGGCGCATTTCTGACCTGAATCGGCCGATCATGGCTTATTTTCTGTCAGAACCTTCTAAGGTGATTCCGGTAAAGGGGAGGAAGTGCGGCGGCCGTGCTCCCACTCACGTCCGGCGGCCGGCGCGCTTTGCGGCGCATGGGGAGGAGGAGGTCGACGACGTGACCGTTTCCGCGGTTGGAGTGTCCTGGGTGAGGTGATCTCCAGGTCAGCTACCCGTTCTCGCCGACCGGGCCGCGGAGTGGACCCCGCTCCGCGGCCCTCGGCGTTCCCGATTCCGGACCATTGAAAAACCGTGCGGTATTCGGCCGCTGCCATTCCGTCACCGAATTCGTTTCGGTTTCGAGGGAAATGGCCGCGCGGTAGAACCGGTTACTATTTTGCGAGTCCCGCACGAACCCACACGTCGCGAGCCCGGCCGTCCAGGAATCCGACCTCGTCGAAGAACGCGGTGCACTTGCGGAACGCCCACGCCATCGTCTCCCGGCGGTGCTCGCTGCGCGCCGCGACCCGGCGGGCCAGCTTCGGGTCCAGCCCGACCGCCGTGTAGCACGACGGGTGGATCACCTGCGTCGCCATCAGCCGGGTGCCCTGCGCCAGCGCGTACGCCGCCGCCCGCCGCCGCACCGGCGACGCGCGCGCGACGAGCCGCTTCAGCTCCTCCCGCGCGTACCGGATGTGCCGCGCCTCCTCGATCACGTGGATCCGGGTGACCTGCCGGATCATCGGCTGCACGCCCTCGTCCGGGAACGTCAGCCGCTGGAACGCGTCGGTGAACTCCTCCACCACCAGCGTCCCCGCGAACATCGGCATCGGGTCGTACACGGCCCCGAACAGCTTCGCGAAGTGGTACTCCGCCGCGCGCGGCCGGTGGGTGCGCAGCCCGCAGGTGCGCACCATCCGGCCGAACATCTTCGAGTGCCGGCACTCGTCGGCGATCTCCGTCAGCGCGTAGGCGACGTGCTCGCTGTCGTAGCGGCTCCGGTAGGCGTGCTGGACGAGCGCCTGCATCAGCAGCATCTCCGACCAGATGCCGAACGAGGCGATGCTGCACATCTCCCGCTTGGTCAGCTCCACCCGCTGCCGGTGCGTCAGGCCGTCCCACAGCGGCGTCTCGTAGATCGACACCAGCTGCGGCGGCGCGTACCAGACGTCGGGGTCCTGCGGCGCGTCCCAGTCGACGTCGGCGTCCGGATCGAAGGAGTGCTTGCGGGAGGTCCGCAGCAGCCGCTCGGCGACCACCTCCCGGTCGGTGAGCTCCAGCGTGTGGTCGCCGTCCTTGCAGCGGATCCGCGCGGTCCAGGTGGCGGGGCGGTCGGTCAGCAGTTCGGGGGGCATCGATCCTTCTCCTCTCCTGGGGGGAGGCCGAGGAGGGCCGCGCGAGGCCGTGCGCCGCACGGCGGGGCCGGCCCTATTGCACGGGGATTCGTGCGAGCAGGCGGGTGGACGCCGGCGAGATGCGGGAGAGCGCGTGCAGCAGGTGGCCCTCGAAGTTCACCGGGACCACGGCCTTGTTCTTGATGATGGCGTCGACGACCCGCTCGGCGACCTTCTCCGGCGGGTAGTTGCGCAGCTTGAGCGCCTTCTGGCCGCGGACGCGGACCCGCTCGCGGTGCGCCGCGTCGCCGCCGACGAACGTGGCGTTCTTGACGATGTTGGTGCCGGCGAAGCCGGGGCAGACGGCGGTGACGCCGATGCGCGAGGACGCCAGCTCGGCGCGCAGGCACTCGCTGAGCATCAGCACGCCGGCCTTGGTGGTGCAGTAGGCGGGCAGCGACCGGGTCGGCGCGAACGCGGCGGCGGACGCGATGTTGACGATGTGGCCGCCGAAGTTGGGCTTGTCGGGCTTGTTCGGCAGCGCGTTGACGCGCTCGACCATCTGCTTGCCGAACAGCCGCGACCCGTGGATGACGCCCCACAGGTTCACGCCGAGGATGCGGTTCCAGTCCTCGACGCCGTGGTCGAGGAACGGGCCGCTGACGGCGATCCCGGCGTTGTTGACGACGATGTCGGGGACGCGGTGGGCCTCGCGCACCTCGGCGGCGAACGCCTCCATGGCGGCGGCGTCCGCCACGTCCACCTCGTAGGCGCTGCCGCCCGGGCCGAGGGTCTTGGCGAGGGTCACGGTCCGCTCGGCGGACGGGAGGTCGATGTCGGCCGCCAGGACGGTCGCGCCGCGTTCGGCGAGGGCCAGCGCGATGGCGCGGCCGAACCCGCTGCCGGCTCCGGTGACGACGGCGAGCGCCCCGTCGAAGTGCGCGAGTGGCATGCAGACCTCCGAGATGTCCCGAGCGGAATGATCCCCAACCGTACTCAGCCCGCGGCGGCGTCCGCGATGACCGCGTCGACCTCCGCCTTGCGCTCGGCCTCCTCGGCGGCGAACCGCTCGGCGTCGAGCTTCTCGGCGATGTCCTCGTCCTGGTTCATCAGCGCCTCCAGGTCGGCCTTGGACATGTCGAGGACGCCCATGTCGTCGTAGGTCCGCTGGATGCGCTCGCTCCACAGGCCGATGTCCTTGACGCACGGGACGATGCGGCTGAACAGCAGGCTCTGGAACATCTGCATGTAGGGGGAGTTCTCCACCATCTCGTCGACCTCCTTGGGGTCGATGCCGAAGTTGGTCCAGATCTCCCGGCCGCGGATGCGGTCGCGCATGAGGTAGCAGCCCTCGATGACGAAGTCCTCGCGCTCCCTCAGCTCGGCCGCGGACAGCTGCTTGTAGTAGTCGCGCAGGGCGAGCCGCCCGAACGCGACGTGCCGGGCCTCGTCCTGCATGACGTAGGCGAGGAGCTGCTTGGGCAGCGGCTTGGTGGTGATGTCGCGGATGACGCCGAACGCGGCGAGCGCGAGGCCCTCGATGAGCACCTGCATGCCGAGGTAGGGCATGTCCCAGCGGGAGTCGGTGAGGGTCTCGTTCAGCAGGTCCTGCAGCTTGGTGTTGATCGGGTAGACCATCCCGACCTTCTCGTGCAGGAACCGCGTGAACAGCTCGACGTGCCGGGCCTCGTCCATGGTCTGCGTGGCGGAGTAGAACTTGGCGTCCAGGTCGGGCACCGACTCGACGATCCGGGCGGCGGTGACCATCGCGCCCTGCTCGCCGTGCACGAACTGGGAGAACTGCCAGGACGTGGAGTGCTGCCGCAGCTCGCCGCGCTGCTTGTCGGTGAGCTTGTCCCAGTACTTGGTGCCGTAGATGGCGAGGGACTGGTCGGGGACGCCGAGGACGTCGTGCGGGTCGACCTCCAGGTCCCAGTCGATCCGCTTGACCGAGTCCCACTGCTTGTCCTTGCCCTTCTGGTACAGGGCGAGGAGGCGGTCGCGGCCGTCGTCGTACTCCCACGTGAAGCGGGCGTCGCCGGCGAGCGGCACGTTCCAGGTGGACTTGCCGACGGGCTCGGTGTAAAGGTCATGGGTCGACACGGCGTTCCTCCCCGAGGGCGCGACACGTACGATGTACGTAAGACGTACGATGTACGTACCGTGTCACGGTGCACTTACGGGTGTCAACGGCGGGAAGGGGCGGGACCGATGAACGGCGACGTGACGTCCGACACGCCGGCGCCGCGACCCGTCCTGACCAGGGCGCGGATCGTGCAGGCGGCGGTCGGGCTGATCGAGCGGGAGGGCGCGGGCGCGCTGTCCATGCGCCGCGTGGCGGGCGAGCTGGGCGTCGCGGTGATGTCGCTCTACAACCACGTGCCGAACAAGGACGCGCTGCTCGAAGGCGTCGCCGAGCACGTCATCGCCGGCCTGGAGCTGGAGGACGAGCCCGACGAGCCGTGGCAGACGAGGGCGCGCGCCCTCGTCCGGGCGTTCCGGAAGGTCGCGCACGACTACCCGCGCTGCATGACGATCGTCCTCACCCACAAGATCGACACCCAGCTCGGGCTGCGCCCCGCCGAGCGGGCCCTCGCGCTCGCCGACGCCGCCGGCTTCGACGGCCCCACCTCGGTGCGGATCATGCGGGCGCTGATGGCCTACGCGCTCGGCGCGCAGCTCCGCGAGACCGGCGTGGTGAAGACGCTGGACAACCTCGTCGAGACCCAGGCCGAGTCGTGGGCGAAGCTCGACGCCGCCGAGTTCCCGCACGTGGTCGCGCTCTCCGAGGAGCTGGCCAGCCACGACCCCGAGACCGACTTCGAGTTCGGCCTCGACCTGCTCATCAGCGCCCTCGACGCCCTCCCTCGCGGACGGGGTCAGCAGGCTTGACCGGCGCCTTCCGCTCCGCCGGCGCTCCGCTCCGGGCGCCGGTCAGGCGAGGTAGGGGCTGAGGCCCTGCCAGCAGAAGTCGGTCATGTAGCGCGCGGCGTCCTCGGCGGTCACCTCGGGATGCCAGGTCCGCCACTGGGCGAGCCGCTCGCACGCGCCGATGATGATCTCGGTGAACGCGGCGATCGCCGGCTCGCCCGCGTGCGGGGCGAAGGCGGCGAGCACCCCGGAGATCAGCTCGCTCTGCTGCCGGCGGGTCGCCTCCACCGCCTCGACGGTCTCCTGCGACCCGGCGGCCGGCTCGCGCAGCAGCATCGCGAACGACTTGCTGTGCGCGTCGATGAACCCGAAGTAGGCGGCCATCCCGCGCCACAGGATGTCCTTGGGGTCGGTGGCGCCCGCCATGGCCTTCTGCGTGACGTCCAGCAGCTCGGCCTTGGAGCGGCTCACGCACGCGACGAGCAGCCCGTCCTTGGAGCCGAAGTACTCGTAGAGCATCGGCTTGGAGACGCCGCAGCGCTCGGCGATCTCGTCCATCGAGGTGCCCTGGTAGCCGCGCTCGCCGAACACCTCCTCCGCCACGTCCAGCATCTGGCGCTCGCGCTCCGCGCGCGACATCCGGCGGCGGCGCTGCTGGCGGTGCGGTGTGGCGGCACTCACAGCGGAATCCTATCTGTTGGACCTACCGTCAGTAAGCTACTCCTAGTAACTTACTCCGAGTAGGTTACCGCGAGAGGACGGGATATGAGCGAGCGCGCCCCGGCGATCGTCATCATCGGCTCCGGCTTCGCCGGGCTCGGCATGGCCATCCGGCTGAAGCAGTCCGGCTTCCACGACTTCGTCATCCTGGAGAAGAGCGAGGCCCTCGGCGGGACCTGGCACGACAACACCTATCCCGGCTGCGCCTGCGACGTCCCGTCGCACATGTACTCCTTCTCCTTCGAGCTCAACCCGGGCTGGTCGCGGATGTTCGCCCCGCAGCCCGAGATCCGCTCCTACATGGAGCGCACCGCCGACAAGTACCGCGTCCGCGAGCACATCCGCTTCGGCAGCCACGTCGACAGCATGGAGTACCAGGACGACGAGCGCAGGTGGAACGTCGCCCTCACCGACGGGACCGTCCTCACGCCCCGGGCCATCGTCTCCGGCATCGGCGCCCTGCACATCCCCTCGTTCCCCGACCTGCCGGGCATCGAGAGGTTCGAGGGCACCACCTTCCACTCGGCCGAGTGGGACCACTCCTACGACCTCACCGGGAAGCGCGTCGCCGTCATCGGGACGGGCGCCTCCGCGATCCAGTTCGTCCCGCGGATCGCGAAGAAGGCCGGGGAGCTGGTGCTGTTCCAGCGGACGCCGCCGTGGATCCAGCCCAAGCCCGACTTCACCTTCCCCAAGCCCGTCCGCACCGCGTTCGACAAGGTGCCCGGCGCCGCCCGCGCGTTCCGCAACGGCATCTACTGGGCCCTGGAGGCCCGCGCGATCGGCTTCACCATCGACCCGCGGCTGTCGTTCCCGCAGGAGAAGCTCGCCCGCCGGCACCTGGAGAAGCAGATCCCCGACCCGGAGCTGCGCGCCAAGGTGACGCCGGACTACACCATCGGCTGCAAGCGCGTCCTGCTGTCCAACGACTACTATCCGGCCCTCACCCGCCCGAACGTGACCGTCGAGACGTCCGGCATCGCCGAGGTGCGGGAGCGGTCCGTCGTCACGGAGGACGGCGAGGAGTACGAGGTCGACTGCATCGTCTACGGCACCGGGTTCAAGGTCGTCGACGCGCTCAACGAGCTGCGCGTCACCGGCCGCGGCGGCGTCAAGCTCCAGGAGATCTGGGCGGACGGCATCGAGGCCCACCGCGGCACCACGGTCCCCGGCATGCCGAACTTCTTCATGCTGCTCGGCCCGAATACCGGCCTCGGCCACAACTCCGTCGTCTTCATGATCGAGGTGCAGATCCAGCAGGTGCTCAGCTGCCTGCGGCTGCTGCAGGAGTCCGGCGCCGTCGCGATCGAGCCGAAGCCCGAGGCGTCCCGCCGCTTCAACGACCGGATGCAGCGGCGGCTGCGCCGCGCCGTCTGGAACGAGGGCGGCTGCAACAGCTGGTACCTCGACGACCAGGGCGTCAACCGGACGCTGTGGCCCGGCCACACCTTCGAGTTCTGGGCCGGCAACCGCAAGGCCAAGCCGGAGGAGTACATCCTCACGCGCTAAGCGGCCCGGCCGGATGCGCGGGCGCCGGGGACGTGTTAGGCAGGGGCATGCCCAAGCCACTGATGCCGCGGCGCCTGCGCCGCATCAACAAGGCCGTCACGAACCGGGTGCAGGGCGTCTACGCGCCCTACCTGCCGCCGCTCGCGGTCATCGTCCACAAGGGGCGGACGTCCGGACGCGAGTACCGGACGCCCGTCACCGCGTTCCGCAGCGGCGACCGGCTCATCGTCGGCCTGCCGTACGGGGCCGACACCGACTGGGTGCGCAACCTGCTCGCCGAGGGGCGCGGCGGGGTGGAGCGGCTCGGCCGCGTCCGGCGGATCGCCCGCCCGCGCGTGCTCACCGCCGCCGACGCCGCCGAGCTGCCGCCGGCCGCGCGGGCCGTCGCGCGCTACATGGACGTGCTGGTCGCCGACCTGGAGGACTGACCCGGCCCGGACGGCAGGCCCGGACGGCTACTTCTCCGGTGCGAACATCGGCCGGAAGCCCGCGACGAGCTGCCGGACCACCGGCCGCTGCTCGTCGGGCGTGCGGCCGCGCAGGTCGTGGATCGGGTCGAGGCCGTCGTAGTAGGGCGCGAGCGCCAGGAACGGCAGCAGCGTCAGGATCATCGTGGCGAGGACCTGCAGGTCGGCGTCCTCGCGGATGCCGCCCTGCGCCTTCCACAGGTCCAGCGTCGGATGGATGACCTGCAGGTAGTGCTGGTTCGCGGTGTCGCGCACCACCGACCGGACGCTGTTGTCCAGCTCGAAGTTCGTCGCGGCGGTGACCGCGCGCTCCAGCGGGTGGTCGGCCATGTACTCGGTCCAGTCGCACAGCACGTCGAACAGCCACTCGTCGAAGGACTGGTCGAAGTCGACGCGGGCGATCCGCCGCTCCATCTCCTCGCGGATCCGGCGGGACGCCTCGTCGCAGACGAACGCGAAGAACTCCAGCTTGTCGCTGAAGTACTGGAACAGCGAGCCCTTGGCGATGCCGGCCTCGCGGGCGATGGTGTTGAGGCTGCCGGTGGAGTACCCGTGCTCTCCGAACTCGCGCATCGCCACCTCGAGCACCCGTTCCCGCTTGGCGACGTTGAGGCGGAACCACGTGGACGTTGGCATGGACCCCTTCGACTTTCCGTCAGGAACCGGTAACCCTGAGGTCAGGATAACCGTCCATCGCATCTCGTGTGAACCAAATGTCACTCTCGCGCGTCGGGTTCCGCGCCCGCCGCCGGCTCCAGGTACCGCAGCGTGAACTCGGCGGACGCGAAGTCGCCGCCCTGCGGGGTGCCCGGCCCGACGAACGTGTCCGGAATGCCGTGTTCGGCGGCGTCGTCCAGGGGCCGGTAGCCGAGCCGCTCGTCCAGTTCCCAGAACCGCCGCGCGTTCGCCGACACCGCGTACGCCGCGAGGAACCCCGGCGCCGGGACGGTCAGCGCCGCCAGCACGAAGCCGGCGCAGTCGCGGTGGCTCAGCCAGGTCGCCAGGTGCCGCGGCTCGTTCGGCACCGCGTCGAGGCTGCCGATGCGCAGGCACACCACGTCCAGCCCGAACTTGTCGACGTACAGCCGCGCGAGCGCCTCCACCGCGACCTTGCTCACCCCGTACAGGCCGTCCGGGCGCGGCGGCATCTCCGCCGACACCGTCTCGGTGGAGGGGTACAGGCCGGTCAGCCTGTTGCTGCTCGCCAGCACCACCCGCCGGACACCGGTCACCCGAGCCGCCTCCAGCATCCGCTGCGTGCCGAGGATGTTGCCCTCGACCAGCTCGGGGAACGGCGCCTCGTCCCGCACCCCGGCGAGGTGGACGATCGCGTCCGCGCCCGCGACGATCTCCGCCGCGTCCGACAGGTCGGTGCGGTGCACCACCTCGTTCGGCGCCTCCGCCTCCAGTGGCACCCGGTCGGCGAGCACCAGCGTGCCCGCCGCCTCGCGCAGCGGCCCCCGCACGGCGGATCCGACCCGGCCCGCCGCCCCCGTCAGCACGATTCTTCCCAACGTCATGGTCAGCAGTGTTGCAGTGTCGATGCAATGCCGCCCCAAGGGGCTCGCCTTCGGCTTCGCCCCACCGGTCGGATGGCGCGCTCGCATGACGGTTCGCACCGTTGCAGGGCGGCTGTTCCGGTGCGCTTAGGTTGGTCGTATGTGCGTGTCCATGGACCAGGCCGCGTTCTCCGGGACGACGCTCTACGCGGGGCGGCGGCACCATCCCGAGCACGGCCTCATCGAGGTGCTCGGGTACCAGAACACGGCCGTGAACCTCGCGGGCGGCCCGAACGCGATGCTGCTGCACGTGCCCGCGCGCGCCCTGACGCCGGAGAACTTCCTCGCGCTTCGGCAGGACGAGGCGGACGTGCTCAACCTGATGGTGGACGCCCTGACACCGGTGCCGGCCGCGACGATGGACTGGATGGAGGCCGACGGACCCGGCGTGCGGGTGTTCGACCACGACGTCTACACGGTCCTGCTGGCCGAGGACCCGACGCTGATCCCGGCGGCGCTGGACCGCGTCCCGCCGCACCGGAGGCCGCGTCCCGATCCCGAACTCATGGATTTCTACGCGGCGCATTTCCCCCGGCACGTGATCATTCTCTGCTGCTTCGACAATGCCGACGCGCGCCGGGCGAAACCGCTGCTGATGTGGTATCAGCCGGACGACCCGGACCGCGTCGTCGTGCCCGCGCTCGACTGCCACACCGGCGGCGCGCCGCGCCTCGACGAGCCCGTCCGCACCGACCACTGGGTCGTCCTCGGCGCCGACGGCGCGTCCGGCGACGGCTGGGAGCCCGTCGCCTATCCCGGCGAAATGCGCTACAGCCTGCGCGAATACCTCCCGGACGCGGTGGCGGGGACGTACTTGTCGGGCGCCGCGCCGAACGGCGACTTCGCGATCGCCCACGACGACCTCCTCGCCGGGCGCCTCGACCGGATCGAGCGGCTCGCCCCTTCCTGACCCGCCGGTGCGCGCCGGTTGATAATCCGGGCCGGCGGCCGAGGGCGGTAATTCGTCGCTCGCTGACAACCTTTTCCCCGCGCCTTGAAAGGTCATTCGCCGCCTGATTCAGTCGTCCCGTTGACCGGGTCTCGACGGGTGGAGGTGGGGCGGGTGCGGATGCGTTCACGGTCGGCCGGCGGCGCGCTGTTCGCGGGGCTCGGGGTGGCGGCGGTGCTCGCCGTGTCGGGCGCGTCCCCGGTGATCGCCGAGCCCGCGCCGTCCACCACCCCGTCCGGGGAGTCGCCGGCGCCGACCGACAGCCCGTCGCCGACCGACACCCCCACGCCGACCCCGACGGACTCGCCGACGGACGACCCGACCACGCCGCCGCCGGACACCGGCTCGCCCACCCCCACGCCGCCGCACGGCTCCTCGCCGACGCCGTCGCACACGCCGACGCACGCCCCGGGCGACCCGCACGATCCGGGCGCGCCGGCGAAGCCGGTGCTGTCGGTCGCGGCCACCGTGTCGTCGGCGACGGTCCGCCCCGGCGGCTCGATCACCGCCACCGTCCGGGTGTCGGCGTCCGGTGCCACCGCGTCCGGGACCGTGCTGCGGGCGTCGGCGACGGGCGGCGCCACGGCGACCCCGTCCGAGCAGGGCCTCGGCGGCGTCGGCGCGGGCGGGACGTCCGCGACGGTGACCGTCCGGGTCCCGTCCGGCGCGAAGCCGGGGACGATCCGGCTCACCGTGCGCGCGTCGGCGGCGCACGCGGCCGCCAGGACGCGGACCTACACGCTCGTCGTCACCGAACCGTCCGGCGCGCTGCCGCCGGGCATCAGCCCGGGCGCGCTGCCGCCCGGCGTCCCGCCGGTCACCCCCGAGGGCGTGCCGGGCGGGCTGACCGGCCCGGACGTCGTGCTGCCCCCGGTCGTCGGCCCGCAGACCGCGCCCGCGCCGATCGCGCCGGTGCCGGTCGCGAACCTGCGCGCGCTGCCCCGGGACTCCTCGAACCTCGACGACCTGACCGCCCTGCAGGCCGGCGTGCTCGCCGCGATGGCGTCCTCGGTGACGCTGCTGCTGCTCAGACTGCGGCTGGCCCGCCGGGAGGGCGTCTCGCCCCGGCGGCCCGGCCGCCTCCACCTCCACCTCCGCCGTGCCCGTCCCCGCCTCGACGGGCCGCCGGTGCGGCCCGTCCCGGCGCGGCCGGTGCGGCCCCGGCCGAGACCCGCCGCCGCGCCGCCCGCGGCGGTGTGGACGGTCGCGTCATGGACGACCCCGGAGGCCCGGGCGGCGCTGCGCGCGGAGGCGGCACCGAAGCTGGACTGGCGGGAACCGGAACCGCGGCGAGAGCCCGAACCGCGCCGGCGCCGGAGCAGGCACGCCCGCCGCGGCCCGCGCCTCGCGCTCCTCCCGGCCAGGGCCCGCTGAACCGCCGTGCCGGGCGTCCGCGACGCGGCGCTCCCCGTCCCGGAGGCCCGGGGCGGGGACGCCGCGTCAGCGGGCCAGGCGGATGAGGATGCGGCACACCTCGTCGATGATCTCGGCGGCGTCCGCCTCGCCCTCGGCCGTCGCGATCTCCCTTCCGGCCTCGCCGATCACGGTGGTCAGCACCAGGCTCAGCACCTCCCCGGCGCGGCCCGCCGGGGTGCCGGCCGTGCCGTGCAGCAGCTTGGTGTTCTGCGCGATCCAGTGCTGCGCCCGGCTGCGGCGCATCAGCGACGAGCCGGACGGCCCCTCGCCGCCGTGGAACAGCCGCGCCGCCTCCCGCCGCTCCCAGCACACCCGCAGGTAGGCGCGGGCGCCCGCGATGAACAGCGCGATCGGGTCGTCCTCGCCGGCCTTGCGGGCGGCGGACACGGCCCGCGCGGCGCTCCGCTCCTGCTCGTCGGTGAGCTCCTCCCACAGCGCCACGTACAGCCCGGCCTTGCCGCCGTAGTGGTGGTACAGGCTGCCGACACTGATGCCGGACCGTTCGACGATCTCGGCGATGCCGGCGTCGGCGTAGCCGCGGTCGGCGAACACCCGCTGCGCCGCGGTCAGCAGCGCCTGCCGCGTGGCGTCCGCGCGCGCCCACTGCCGCCGGTCGGTGCCGGCCTCGCCCGCGCCGCCCGCCTGGCGCGCCCTGCTCGTGGTCATCCCCACATCGTGCCCGGATCGGGGCCCGGCCACCAGCACGCGCCGTCCGCGTCGCCTATCGGCCGCGGCTCAGTACCAGTGGTGCGCCGACCACCAGGACCACGCGCCGCACGGGTCGTGGTAGCGGGCCTTGATGTAGCCGAGGCCCCAGGCGATCTGCGTGGGGGAGCTGGTGCGCCAGTCGGCGCCCGCGCTCGCGAGTTTGGAGCCGGGCAGCGCCTGCGGGATGCCGTACGCGCCGCTGCCGGGATTGACGGCCCGCTCGTTCCAGCCGCTCTCGTGGTTCCAGAGCGTCAGCAGCGACGACCAGCAATTGCCCCAGCCCTTGGCCGCGTTCATCTTCTTGCCGTACGCCTTGTTCTCCGCGGCGCTCGGGTTGGACTTGGCGAGCCGCTCCTTCTCCTTCTCGGCCTTCAGCTTCGCGCGCGCCGCCGCGTCCTTCTTGGCCTGCTCCTTGAGCTTCTTCATGTACGCCTGGTGCTCCTTGTAGGCGCGCTCCTTGGCGGCCGCGATGGAGTCGGCGGTGATGGAGTCCATGTCGAAGCCCTGGAGGTGGGCGAGCATGTCGTTGGTCGACAGGCCGCTCGACGCGGCCTTCGGCGGCTCGGCCTCGCCGAGGACCTTGTCCCAGTCCACGAACGCCACCCCGCCGGCGAGCACCGCGATGCCCGCCACGGTGATGGTGACGTTGTGGGTGAGCAGCTTCCAGGCGCGCCGCCGCTTTCCCGGGCCGTACTGCGCGGACAGCTCCCGCGCGTCCCCGGACGGGCCGTACGGGCCGGAGGCTTCCGGCGGGGCGAGCGTGTCGAGCGCCTCGGGGGACGGCCGGGGCGCGGGGACCCGGGCGTCGTCCCGGCGGCCGCCGGCGCCCCGCTCCCGGGCCCGCCGCCGGCCGCCGCGCCGCTGCTCGGAGCGGGTGCGGCCGGAGGCGGAACCGGTGCGTCTGCGCGTGCCGTGACTCTGTGGCATAGGAGAAGACTGCCTTATCGCCCGGGTCTTGTGTTGTCGATGACGATGTACGCAGGCGATGTCACAGCCGGTTCACCGCGCCTCGCGGCGGGCTCGGCCCGCTCAGAGCTCCAGGTCGCCGGCCGCGAGCCGGGCCGGCTGGAGCGCCTCGAACAGGTCGCGGTGCATCCCATCGAACGGCGCGAGCGCGCCTTCCGGGTCCTCCAGCGCGAGGTTCGCGGCGTTGACCTGCTCGCGTCCCGCCGCGGTGATCTGCACGAGGGTGGCGCGCCGGTCGCGGGGGTGCCGGGCGCGCTCGACGAGCCCGGCGGCCTCCAGCTGGTCCACGGTCAGCTTCACGGTCGTCGGATGCATCATCAGGATCCGGCCGAGGGTGCTGAGCCGGGCGTTGCCGTGCCCGATGAGCGCCAGCGTGGTCAGCAGGAAGTAGCCGGTCCGGCTCAGCCCGAACCGTTTCAGCTCGGTGTCCAGCGCCTTCTTGAGCATCTGGTGGAGCCGTTCGACCGAGCTGATCGCCATGAACGGCCACGGCCCGCCGGCCATGCCCTGTCCCGACCAGCGGTCCCTGATGCCGGTGACCAGCGGGTCCACGCCGTCCTCCCGGGCTCGTTCCGCGCCTCGCCGCGCCTCGATACGCACGCCCGAGATCGTAGCTTCGGACAAATCATGATGTAAGTACTCGCTTCTTAGAACTTCTTCCAATAGAGTGCTCCAGATCACAAGCGGGACGAGAGTGTCCGTGTGACCCTGGTGGTCCCGTGAGTGGTACCGGTCTCGACCGAGGCCACAGGTGGCGCGGAACACCCCTAGGACACAGCGGCGCCCCCGTGGTAGAGCAGGGAACCGGAGTATCGGATGGGCGCCGACGTCCGAGAACGAAGGAGGCTGGGATGACCCTTCACGCACCCCCCGCGGGGGAGGGCACCGGCTGATGGCCCTGAGCCTGACGAAGGCCCCGGACCTGGCACGCAGACGGGTCGAGCGCGCGCTCGACGAGACCGGGCTGCTGTGCGTGACCCTCCTGGAGGGGCTGCGCCGCACCTGGGACCTGCGGCAGTGGTGGGGCGAGTTCGTCGAGCAGTGCTGGTTCCTCGCCCGGGTGACCAGCGTGCCGGTGATGCTGATCGCGGTGCCGCTCGGCGCCACCATCTCGCTGCAGGTCGGCGACATCGCCCGGCAGCTCGGCGCCCAGTCGGGCACCGGCGCGCTGCTGACCGCCGCGATGATCCAGCAGGTGGCCCCGCTGGCCGCCGCGCTGCTGGTCTCCGGCGTCGGCGGCTCGGCCATCACCGCGGACATGGGCGCCCGCAACATCCGCGACGAACTCGCGGCCATGGAAGTCATGGGCATCAACCCGATCCACCGCCTGGTCACCCCCCGGCTGTGGGCGGCGAGCATGGTGTCCGGCCTGCTCTGCTCCGTCGTGATCCTGGCGGGCGTGCTCGGCGGCTACTACTTCAACGTCATCCAGCAGGGCGTCAGCCCGGGCGCGTTCTTCGACGGCGCGACGACCCTGCTGCAGTTCTCGGACCTGGTCATCACCCTGTTCAAGGCGTGGATCTTCGGGTTCATCGCCGCCGCGGTCGCCTGCTACATGGGCATGAACTGCGACCTCGGACCGGTCGGCGTCGGCCGGGCGGTGAACAAGGCGGTGGTGGTCACCTCGATCGTGGTGTTCGCCACCAACTACATCCTCACCATGATCTACCAGGTCCTGTTCCCCCCGAGGTTCTGATGGTCGCCATTTCCCCCGTACGCAAGCTGGGCCGGGCCGTCAAGGGCCGCACCGCCGGGCTGTCGGCCTCGGCCAACCTGCCGATCTTCCTCGGCCGGGTGCTGTACCACCTCCTCTTCGACATCATCATCCGGCGCAAGTACGGCAAGACGCTGGCCAAGCAGGTCAGCGACATCACCGTCGGCGTCGGCGCGCTGGTGATCGGCGGCGGCATGATCTTCGTCATCGCGACGATGTCGCTGGCCACCGGCGCGATGGTCGGCCTGCAGGGCTACCCCGGGCTCGAACGCATCGGCGCGGAGGCGTTCACCGGGCTCGTCGCCAGCTACTCCAACGTCCGCGAGGTCACCCCGATCATCGCGGGCGTGGCGCTGGTCGCGCAGGTCGGCACCGGCTTCACCGCGGAGATCGGCGCGATGCGCATCTCCGAGGAGATCGACGCGCTGGAGGTCATGGGCATCAACTCGCTGGCCTACCTGGTGTGCACCAGGGTCGCGGCCGGCGTCATCGCGCTCGTCCCGCTCTACCTGGTGTCGCTGTTCATGGCGTTCTTCGCCACCCGGTTCATCACGATCCAGTACTTCGGCCTGTCGCCCGGCATCTACGACTACTACTTCCACCTGTACCTGCCGCCGATCGACGTGTTCTACAGCGTCATCAAGGTCGCCGTCTTCGCGTTCATCGTGATGTTCATCCACTGCTACCGCGGCTACTACGCCGCGGGCGGCCCGGTCGGCGTCGGCGTCGCCGCGGGCCGCGCGATCAGGGAGTCCACCATCCTGATGATCCTGATGAACCTGCTCCTGTCGTACATCTTCTGGGGCCACGGCAGCACGGTGAGGCTGACCGGATGAGCGACGAGAGCCTCTCCTCCCGGTCCCGGACGATCTTCGGCCTGGTCGGGGCCGGCGTGATCGCGGTCGCCGCGGTCGCCGTCGGGATCTCCACCACCCCCTCGTACGCGGGCTCCACCTACTACGACGCGACGTTCGGCACCGCCGGCCAGGGCCTGGACCCCGGCAAGTCGGACGTGAAGATCCGCGGCATCGCGGTCGGCTCCGTCGACACGATCAAGCTCGGCCGCGACGGCCGGGTGACCGTGAAGATCCGCGTCGACAAGGGGGTCCGGGTCCCCGACACGGCCACCGCGACGATCGAGCCGGTCTCGGTGTTCGGTCCGAAGGACCTGGTGCTGGACCCCGGCGCGCACGAGCTGTCCGGCCCGTTCCTCAAGGACGGCGGGCGGGTCGTGAAGACCGCCGATCCGCAGGACCTGTCGCAGACGGCGTGGCCCGCCTACAACCTCACCAAGGCGATCAACCCGGACGAGGTGGCGACGATCCTGCACACCCTCGGCGCCGGGCTGTCCGGTGAGGGGCCCGCCGCGCGGCGGCTGATCCAGAACGGGTCGACGGTGGTGGACGCCACGTACGCGGACCGCGCGTACATCCAGGCGCTCCTCAACGACATCAACGGGCTGTCGGGCACGCTCGCCGCGCACGGTGACAACATCACCCGGTTCACCGGCGACTTCAACACGCTGTCGCAGGTGATCAACGCCAAGCCGGACAAGATCGACCAGCTGCTCACGCAGGCGGGGCGGCTCGGCGACACCGTCGGCACCACGATGCGCGGGCACGGCGCGAACCTCGGGAAGCTCATCGACGACGTCGGCGGGGTCGCCGCGACGGTGCACTCCGAGAACGACAAGCTGCCGGTGCTGATGGACAGCCTGAACGGCTTCTTCGCCCTGCTGGCGCGCATCATCCGGATCCCCGGGCCGTCGGGCACCACGATCGCGCAGGCCAAGGAGGCGCTCAGCCTCGACCTGTGCCAGGTCTTCATCGACGTGTGCACCACCGACCCGTTCCAGCCCAAGGGCAAGACGGCGAGCACGGCGGGAGGGCGGCCATGAGCCCGGTACGCGGCAAGGCCGCGCGCGGGCCGGAGTACACCACGATCCTGAAGTTCCTGGTCTTCCTCGTGGTGACCCTCCTGCTGACCTTCTACATCGGGCAGCAGATCCTCGGCGCCAGCTTCAACTCCCGCTACAAGCTGACCGCGACGTTCGACGACGTCACGGGCCTGCTCACCGGCGACGAGGTGAAGGTGGCGGGGACGCCGGTCGGCCAGGTGAAGAGCATCAAGGTGGTGCGCGGCAAGGCCGTGGTCGGGATGGCGGTCGACAAGGACGTCCGGCTGCCCGCCGACTCCACCGCCGCCGTCCGCTGGCGCAACGTGATGGGCCAGCGGGTCATCTACCTGGAGCCGGGCAGCAGCCCCGCGAGGCTCGGCAACGGCGACAGGGTGCCGCACACCCGGTCGGTGGTGGACCTCGGCGAGATCCTCAACAGCCTCGGCCCGCTCACCCAGAGCCTCGACCCGAACCAGCTCAACAAGATCCTCTTCTCCTTCTCGCAGGCGCTGGACGGCAACGAGCAGAACATCGCGCTGCTGACCGACAACCTCGACGCGCTGCTGCAGACCTTCGAGGCCCGCCGCGACACGATCAAGGGGATGATCGACAACTACGAGACGGTCAGCGACGCGATCGCCAAGCGGGACACCCAGATCGCCGCCAGCGTCGACAACCTGGCGTCGCTGACCGGCGTGTTCGCCGACAACCGCAAGCTGCTGGAGAACGCGGTCGTGCAGATCTCGGGCGTCACCACCAACCTGAACGCGGTGCTCGGCGGCAACGACGCGCAGCTCGCCCGCATCATCGACAACCTCGGCAAGTTCAGCAACACGTTCCGGCTGAACGTCGACCAGCTGGAGAAGATGGTGCAGCAGCTTCCGCTGACCCTCCGCGAGCTGTTCGCCGCCGCCAACGGCGGGCACTTCCTGCGCACCAACGCGCTGTGCCTGAACGTCGTGCAGGGGCCGTGCCCCTTCCCGATGCAGCTGCCGAAGGCGCCCGGCACCAAGCAGCCGTCCAAGCAGGACCTGACCAAGCTGAAGGCGATGCTGACGGGGAGTGGCGGCTGATGGCGCTCAAGTCCCTGCGGGACGTCAACCAGCGGCTCGTCGCGATCGTGACGCTCGCGGTGCTCGCCGCCGCGCTGATCTTCGCGTTCGCGATCGGCCAGCTGCACCTGTTCGACCAGGGCTACACGATGAGCGGCTACTTCTCCGACCAGGCCGGCATCAAGAAGGGCGACGACGTGCGCGTCGCCGGCGTGAAGTCCGGCCGGGTCACCGCGGTGGAGCCGGACTTCGCGCACGGCCGGGTCCTCATCACCTGGCACGTCAACGCCGGCATCGACCTCGGCCGCGACACCCGCGCGGAGATCGAGACCACGACGCTCCTCGGCGGCCGCTACCTGAAACTGTCCGGCCCGGTCGCCAGGCCCTACCTGGCGAGCCTGCCGGAGTCCCGGCGGCGGATCCCGCTGGACCACACCGGCGTCCCGTTCACCGTGCCGCAGGCGCTGGAGAACACCCAGAACATCGTCGGCAAGCTCGACGAGAAGAGCATGACGAAGCTGCTGTCGGAGGTCGCGGCGATCAAGTCGCCGGGCGCGGCGAAGCTGCACCGGATCCTGGCGAACATCCAGGACCTGTCGCGCACGCTCAACGACTCCTACCCGCAGATCCAGAACCTGATCGAGGCCAGCAAGACCATCACCGGCACGCTGGCGAGCAAGGACGACAAGCTCCGGGAGATCATCGACTCCAGCCAGGTGCTGCTGCAGTCGCTGGTGAACCGGCGCAACGAGCTCGCCGCGACGATCGGGCAGGGCAGCCGGACGGTCCGCACCCTCGACAACGTCATCTCCAGGAACCAGAAGAAGCTGGACGCGCTGCTGGACAACCTGCACCTGCTGACCACCCGGCTGGCGCCGAACATGGACGCGCTGAACACCGACTTCTCGCTGCTCGGCCCGACGTTCCAGCAGGTCGCGAACCTGAAGGGGAACGGCCCCTGGATCGAGGGCGTGCTCACCGGGCTCGGGCCGATCCAGCCGCCGGGACCGATCTCCACGCGGCGTTCCCCAGCCGGGCAGGGAGGCAACTGATGGGCCGCCTCATTCCGACGAAGCCGGCCCGGGGGGCGCGGGGCGTCCCCTGGCGGGCGAGGCCGGCCGGACGGGCCCGTCCGGCGCGGGCCGTCGCGGCGGCGCTCGCGCTGGCGCTGGCCGCCGCGCTCGGCGGCTGCTCGATCGGCTCGTCCGGCGGCGAGCGGACGATGACCGTCTACGTGCCGAAGGCGCGCTCGTTCTACCCGCAGTCGAAGGTCCTGGTGATGGGCGTCGACGTCGGGCGGGTCGACACGGTGAAGCAGCTGGACGACAAGATCAAGGTGACGTTCCACATCGGCCGGGACGTCCCGCTGCCGCAGGGCGTGCAGGCCTCGATCGTCCCGCTGAACCTGGTGGGCGAGCGGAACCTGGTGCTGCACCCGGCGTGGAAGCCGGGCGAGCCGAAGGAGACCTCCAACGTCATCCCGATCGAGCGGACGACCGTGCCGGTCGAGGTGGACGACGCGCTGAACTCCTTCACCAACCTGGCGAACGCGCTCGACCCGACGAAGATGCAGACGGCGCTCGGCAAGGCCGCCGACTCCGTGAACGGCAACGGCAAGGAGTTCAACGCCACGCTGGAGCAGAGCGCCCGGCTGGTGGAGAACGTCGCCGGGCAGGACAAGGACCTGATCGAGGTCGCGCAGAACCTCAGCCGGATGGCCGGGGTGGTCCGGGGCCGCGAGCAGGTGCTCGGCACCATGATCCAGGACTTCGGGCAGGCGACGCAGGTGCTCGCCTCCGAGCGCGGCGACCTGCAGGAGCTGATCGGCGCGGTGCTGGACCTGTCCAAGAACGGCGACAAGCTGCTCAAGAGGTACAAGGGGCAGCTGCCCTACGACCTCGCCGTCCTCACCCGGGTCGCGTTGGTGCTGAAGGGCAACACCAAGCAGATCGCGCAGCTGCTGAACGTGCTGCCGGGCGTCAGCGACGCCCTCATCGGCGGCTACGGCAAGAAGGACAAGTCGCTGCACATCCGGTTCGCCACCGACGCGTTCGTGCGGACGTGGCTGAAGGGCCTGATGGACACCGACGAGGTCGACTGCCCGCTTCCCGCGCCCAACTCCAACTGTCCCTGGCAGAACGGAGGCAACTGATGGGCAGGAAGGTCGTCTTGCTCGTCCTCGCCACGGTCCTCGCGCTCTCGGGCTGCAACTACAAGACGGTCGGGGCGCCGAAGGGGCACCTGACCCTGACCGCCGAGTTCAGCGACGTGCAGGGGCTGGTCGCCGGGCACAGCGTGAAGATGTCCGACATCACGATCGGCAGCGTCACCAAGGTGGAGCTGGACGGCTACCGCGCCAAGGCGACGCTGTCCATCAAGGACGGGGTCAAGATCCCGCAGGGCACCCGCGCCGAGATCAAGGTGACGTCGCTGCTCGGTGAGAACTTCGTCGACCTGCAGATGCCGCCGGGCGCCAGCATGGACCGCGGCCCGTTCCTGGCGAACCACGCGGCGATCACGCAGACCAGCGTGCAGCCGGCGTTCGAGCAGGTCGTCGGGCAGGCGGGCCCGCTGGTGCAGGCGCTGGCCGGCAACGACGTGGCGACGGTCGTCAACGCCGGCGCCACCGCGCTGGACGGCAACGGCACGCGGCTCAACACCTCGATCGCCAAGGCGACGAGCCTGCTGAAGCTCGTCGCGGACCAGCGCGAGCAGCTCGGCGAGTCGGTCGACCACCTCGCCAAGCTGGGCCGGTCGCTGGCCGCCGGGGACGGCGCGCTGAACGAGGCGCCCGTCCAGATCGAGCGCACCACCCGGCTGCTGGACCAGGACAAGCGGAAGATCCTCGGCACGGTCGCCAAGCTCACCGAGGCGGCCCGGCAGCTGAACGACAAGGTGCTCGAAGGGCGGGTCGCCCGGTTCCGCAAGCTGCTGGACGACCTCGACCCCGTCCTCGCGCAGCTCGGCAACAACCGTACCCGGCTGACGAACCTGGTCAACGGGCTGGTGACCTTCACCGACAAGCTCCCGAGGGCCAGCTACGACGGGCAGCTGCTGCTGTACCCGCTGCTGAACATCCTCTGGCCGGACGGGACGCCGGTGCTCGGCGGCGACAAGCCCGCGAAGAAGAAGAGCAAGGCGACGGGCGGCGGCAGCGGCGGCGGCGCGGGGGACACCGAGCTGCCGAAGCAGTTCCGGACCGCGTTCCCCGACCTCGACAAGATCCTGCAGGGGCGGCAATGACCAGGCGAGTGACGATCAACCTGGCGGTGTTCGGCGCACTCGCCGTGATCATGATCGTGTGGGCGTTCCGGAACGTGGTGCACTTCGACTTCATCGAGCGGCCGTACCACATCACGGCCGAGTTCGAGTCGTCGCCGGGCCTGCACCCGAACTTCGAGGTCGACTACCTCGGCCTGCGGGTCGGCAAGATCGACTCGGTGAAGCTGCAGGGGAACAAGGTCGTCGTCCGGCTCGACATGGAGCGCGGGGTGAAGATCCCGCGCGGCGTCACCGCGGCGGCGGCCCGCAAGTCCGCGGTCGGCGAGCCGGTGGTCGAGCTGACCCCGGCCCCCGGGCAGGCGGGCGCGCCGCCGATGAGGCCCGGCACCGTCATCCCGGTGTCGCAGACGAAGGTCCCGCCGAAGTACAGCGACCTGTTCGGCGCGGTCATCAAGTCCCTGGACGCCATCAACCCCGACGACGCGAAGGTGCTCACCCACGAGCTGGCGGAGGGGCTGGCGGGCCGCGAGGACTCGATCCGCCAGATCGTCAACGGCGGCGACCAGCTCACCCAGACGTTCGCGCAGAACACCGAGCTGCTGGACGGGCTGACCCGGGACCTCGGCAAGATCACCAGCGTGCTGAACCGGAACCGGGGGGCGCTCGGGGCGGGCATCGACAACGTCGCCGCCCTCACCTCGGCGCTCGCGCAGATGCGCGGCCAGCTCGCCGAGCTGCGCGACCGCGGCCCCGGCCTGCTGTCCACGGTGAACCAGCTGCTGGACGAGACCGGCCCGAACTTCGACTGCACGGTCGACATGCTCGGCACCTGGGGGATCTCCGCCTACAACCCGAACTACCTGTCGGACCTGAAGACGACCCTCGCCGTCGCGCCGCAGCTCAAGACCGTCCTCGACAACGTCATCGGGCTGGACCAGGGCAAGCCCGTGCTGAACGTCATCTTCGAGATCACGCTGAAGCACCAGGCGGCGCTGGAGTACAAGTACCCGCTGCCGCAGCCGCAGCTGGCCACCGTGCCGACGTGCGCCGGGGGCCGGACGCCGGACCTGGACGTCAAGCAGAACACCTACCGGGCGAAGAACCCGGGCGACGTGATCCCCACCCACGATCCCGCGCTCGACAAGCCGCTGAAGGCGCAGAACGCCGCGAACAACGGCAAGGACCCTTCTGGTGGGCCACCCGTTTGGCTAATCTACATTCCCCCGGTTCTGGCACTGATGGTGCTGATCAGGGTCATGATGGGCTCGGTGCCCGTGGTGTCCCGCCTGTCCCGGCTTCGCCGCCGGCACAAGGACTGACCCCAATCCCCGTAGGAGTACCGAAGTGACAGCCAAGACCACCAAGGAAGCCGCGGACGCCGCCCGGGAGAGCCACCCGGACGGCGAGGCCGACGAGGTCGAGGCGGTCGCGTCCGAGCAGGACGAGGCGGTCGAGGACGCGGAGGCCGCGCAGGCCGGGGCGTCGGAGCAGGAGGACGGCGCTGCGGAGGCCGCCGAGCGGCCCGCCGCCGAGCGGCCCGCCGCCGAGCGGCCCGCCGCCGCGCGGCCGAAGCGCAAGCGGCGGGTCCGGGTCATCGAGGTCATCGACGACGATGACGACCTCGAGGACGTCCTGGAGGCGATCGAGGCCGAGGACGAGGAGGACGAGCGCCCGGCCCGGCCCGCGAAGGCGGCCCGGCCCGCGGCGAAGCCCGCCGCCAAGGCGTCTCCCGCACGGCCCGCCGCGGCGAAGCCCCGTCCGGAGCGGCTCGAGCCCCCGGAGGAGGAGGCCGAGGAGCGGGCGGACGCGGCGGCGGCGCGTCCGGCGCGCAAGGTCGGCCCGTTCTCCTACACGCCGCCCCGCCCGCCGAAGGAGCACGCCGACTCGTCGTCGCTGGTCCGCGTCATCGCGACGGTCGTCGTGGTCGCGGTGCTGGCGAGCCTCGCGATCTGGCAGTGGACGAGGGCGAGCGGCCTGGCGTCCGACAAGGACGCCCGCGGCGAGGTCTCCAAGGTGGCCCTGCAGTACGGGGACGTGGCGTTCAACTACAACGCGTCCAACTACCAGTCGCAGGCGGCCAAGGCCGAGAAGCTGATGGCCGGGGACCTGCTCGACCAGTTCAAGCAGTCCACGCTGCCGGGCCTGACCGCGGCGTTCAAGAGCGACTCCCAGGTCGGGATGTCGTCCAAGAGCACCGACGTGTTCGTCGGCAGCGTCAACGGCAAGTTCGCCACCGTGGTCGTCATGGTCGACATCGGCCTGCAGACCAAGGACGGCAAGGTGAGCCAGCCGGCCACGCTGCTGCGCCTCGCGCTGGCGAAGGTCGACGGCAAGTGGAAGGTCACCAAGCAGTACCCGTCCGGCGTGAACGACAGCAACCAGAACGCCGGGAGCGGCGGCCTGGTGCCGGGGAGCAGCGCCGCGTCGCCGTCCCCGAGCACGACCGGGAGCGGCAAGCCCAAGAACTGACGCACGCGGCGTCCCGCGCCCCGCACGGTGGAAGCCGTGCGGGGCGCGGCGCGTTGTGCAGGGGAACGTGTCGTAGGGGGCGGGCAGAATGTCGATGGTGACGGAGCGTTCGGTCTCAGACGGCGGCACCCGGGTGCCGGACGAGGTGATCCACGAGTTCGGCGCGCTGCTCGGCGCCGCGGCCCTGCTGGAGCGCATCGCGGGCCGCGAGCTGGAGCGCCGCTGCGGCATCCGGCACGCGGTGTTCGAGGTGCTGCTCCGGCTGTCGTCCGCGGGCGCGGACTGCCCCGACATGGGCGGGCTGGCCGGCGAGCTGATCCTCACCAGCGGCGGCATGACCCGGCTGGTCGACCGGATGCAGGAGGCGGGGCTCGTCCGCCGCCGGCCGCACGAGGGCGACCGCCGCCGCCACCTGGTCGAGCTCACCGACGCGGGCCGCGCCAAGCTCGACGAGGCGATGCGGGTGCACGCCGAGACGCTCCGCGAGCACTTCGCGGGCCCCCTCACCGACGAGCAGCGCCACGCCCTCGTCTCGGCCCTCCGCACCCTGAGCACCACCGCCCGCAAGGAACTCGGCACCCTGAGATAACCGCATGCCGCAGCGCCACGAGCCGCACGCCGCACGGTCAGAGGGACCCGAGCGGTGGCGTGAGGATCGACTGCGTCGTGACGGGGGTTCCAGGGGGTCGCCCCCCTGGGAATCATCTCGAGTAGTGCTCGACGACGAGTTGCTCGTCGCAGATGACGGGGATCTCGCGGCGTTCGGGGAGGCGGGTGAGCCGGGCGGCGAGGGCGTCGTGGCGGACGTCGAGGTAGGGCGGGACGGTGTCGGTGTGGCCGCCGGCGGCGGCGATCTGGAAGGCGTCCATGCCGCGGCTGCGTTCGGCGACGGTGATGACGTCGCCGGGGCGGAGGCGGAAGGAGGGGCGGTCGACGCGGCGGCCGTTCACGAGGATGTGGCGGTGCACGACGAACTGGCGGGCCTGGTAGATCGTGCGGGCGAGGCCGGCGCGCAGGACGAGCGCGTCCAGCCGGCGTTCGAGGTCGACGAGGAGGGCCTCGCCGGTCTTGCCGCCGGCCTTGGCGGCCTTGGCGAAGGCGTTGCTGAGCTGGGCCTCGCGGATGTTGTACTGCGCGCGGAGCCGCTGCTTCTCGCGGAGCCGGACCTTGTAGTCGCTCTCCTGCTTGCGGGCGCGGCCGTGCACGCCGGGCGGGTAGGGGCGGGCCTCGAAGTACGTGACGGACTTCGGGGTCAGCGGGATGCCGAGGGCCCGGGAGAGGCGGACCTTGGGCCGGGGGTTGTTCATCGCGCTCCTCAGTGGTTAGGTAAGCCTTAGTTAGGCAAGCCTAACTCAGTACGTCAAGGAGGCCATGGTGGGGCGAGCGGACACGACGGGGACGCGGGTGGGCGGGCCGACAGCGGCGGAACGGGCGCGGACGCTCGCCTACGGCATGGGGGACGGCGTCCTCGCGGCGCCGGGCGTCCCGCACACGCCCGTCCCGGCGTACACGACGGACCTCGACGGGCGGCCGCTGCTGCTCCTGCCGAAGGACTCGCCGCTGGTCAGGGCGCTGGACGGGGAGGACGACCTGCCCGCCACGCTGCGGATCTGCGACGTCGCGCCGGTGCCGCTCGCCGACCGGGTGCGGGGCCGGGCGTGGCTGCACGGATGGCTGACGGAGTTGCCGCCGGCCGGGCTGCGGGCCGCCGCGCTGCGGCTGTCCCGCCCGCACCCGCGTCCCGAACTGCTCGACCTGGCCGCCGAGGAGCCGCCGAGCGACGGGGAGTGGACGGTGCTCACGATGGACGTCGCGCAGGTCGAGATCGAGGACGCCTGGGGCGGCGCGACCCTCGAACCCGAGGAGTACGCGGCCGCCGGGCCGGACCCGTTCGCGGCGATCGGCGCGGGCATCCTGGCGCACCTGGACTCCTGCCACCGCGACGAGCTGAAGGGCCTGCTGCCGGTGTCGGCGTCCCCGTCCGGCGACCCGGACGGGTTGCCGGAGGTCCGGCCGCTCGGGCTGGACCGGTACGGGATGTGGCTGCGCTGCTCCGCTCCGTCGCCGGACACGGGCGGGACGTTCGACCTGCGGTTGACGTTCGGCGAGCCGGTCAGTGATCTCCACGGCCTGCGCCGGGTGTACCGGCACCTGTTCGCGCACGCGACCCCGTAGTCCGTACGGGACGAACACCGAAATATCCGTCCATATGGCCGTGATCTCACGGATGGCGCGGACCGTCCCCTTCGGGACATGCTCGGGTCTCCGGCCGCGGGACGCCGCCCGCCGCCCGCCCGGGACGCCCCGGCCGCCGGCTCGCCCTCGCGGGGTGGGTGAGCAGGCGGACGGGAACCGTACCGGGCGGCGGGACGGCGGCGGCCCCGGCCGGGCCGGTGGTCCGGCGCCGCGGAGCGGAAGCCGGGGGCGTGGTCCGGGCCACTGGTCGAACCTCTCCAGGCCACTGCCCGCGATTGGCTCTGCCGCTCGCCCGCCGCCGCACCGCAGGCTGGGAACATGACCGGACACCATCCGCAGACCCGAGCCGTCCACCCGCCCGTGATCACGCCGTCCGGCAGCCGCCCGCTCGGCCAGCCGATCTACCAGGGGCACCTGTTCGCCTTCGACGCCGCCGACGACCTCGCCGCCGCGTTCCACGGCCCGGGGCAGGCGTTCCTGTACGGGCGGATGAGCAACCCGACCGTCCGCTCCCTGGAAGAGGCCCTCGCCGAGATCGAGGGCGGCGCCGGGGCCCTCGCCACCGCCGCCGGCATGGGCGCGGTCAACGGCGTCCTGATGGCGCTGCTGAAATCCGGCGACCACGTCATCGCGCAGTCGTCGCTGTACGGCGGCACGTACGCGCTGCTGCACGACCTCGCCGACCGGTGGGGCGTCGAGCTGACGCACATCCCCGGCGACGACCCCGGCGAGGTCCGGGCCGCGCTGCGCCCGAACACGCGCATGCTCTACCTGGAGACGGTCGCGAACCCGACCACCCACGTCACCGACATCCCCGCGTTCGCCGAGGCCGTCCGGGGGACGGGCGTGCTCACCGTCGTCGACAACACGTTCGCGCCGCTGCTGTTCCGGCCGCTGGAGCACGGCGCGGACATCGTCGTCCACTCCGTCACCAAGTTCCTCAGCGGGCACGGCGACGTCATGGGCGGCGCCGCCGTGTTCGCCGACCCGGACCTGCACCGCCGCGTCTGGGACCACGCCGTCGAACTCGGCTCCACCGCCGACCCGTTCGCCGCCTGGCTGACCCTCCGCGGGCTCGCGACCGCGCCGATGCGCGTCGCCCGGCACAGCGCGAACGCCCTCGACCTCGCCCGCCGCCTCGCCGGGCACGCGTCCGTCGACCGCGTCCACTACCCCGGGCTCGCCGACCACCCGCAGCACGAGATCGCGCGCCGGCTGCTGCCGGACGGCGCCGGCGGCGTCCTGTCGTTCGAGCTGGCCGGCGGGCGCGAGGCCGGGCAGGTGTTCAGCGAGTCGGTGCGGCTGGTGTCGCTCAGCCCGTCGCTCGGCGACACCGGCACGCTCGTCATGCACCCCGCGAGCACGTCGCACCGCCAGATGGACGCCGCGTCCCTCGCCGCCGCCGGCATCGGCGAGGGCACCGTCCGCCTCGCCGTCGGCCTGGAAGACCCCGACGACCTCTGGCAGGACATCGAGCAGGCCCTCGCCAAGGCCACCTGACCGAACCCGGAGGCTAGAGGTAGAAGCCGGTGGCGGTGGAGGGGGCCGCGTGCGTCTCGGGACGGTGCTCGCCCTTGCGGAGCGCGGCCAGCTCCGCGAGGGTGGCGCCGTCCGGGCCGATCTCGGACGCGGCGTCCGAGCCGTCCAGCCACGCCACCGACTCCTCGCGGGACAGCCGGCCCACCTCGATCTGCGCGAGGCAGCGCCCCGGCCGCACCACCGCCGGATGCAGCATCGCCAGGTCCTCGTTGGTGGTGATCGCCACCAGCACGTCCCGGCCCTGCCCGAGCATCCCGTCGGTGAGGTTCAGCAGCCGCGACAGGCCCTGGCCCGTCGACTGCTTCGCCTCGCCGCGGATCAGCTCGTCGCAGTCCTCCAGGATGAGCAGCCGCCAGCGGCGGTTCTCGTCCTCGTCGTCGCCGACCGCCACCTCCATGAGGTAGCTCGGCGTACCGAACAGCGCCTCCGGATCGAGCACGCAGTCGGCCTGGCACCACTTGCCCCACGCCCGCGCGAGCGCGCGCAGCGCCGTGGTCTTGCCGGTGCCGGGCGGGCCGTGCAGCAGCAGGAGCCGGCCCGCCACCTCGTCGCGGGTCAGCTTCATCACCCGGTCGAGCGCGTCGGCGACCGCGGCGGTGTAGTTGCCGCGGATGTCCTCCCACGCGTCGGCGGAGATCGCCCGCTCGTCCCGGGACGGCCCGTGCATCCCCATGTGCCAGAAGCCCATCTCGACACTGGTCTCGTCGGTCTTCGGCGGATCCGTCGCGTCCTTCACCGACGCGTCCAGGACCGACTCCGCCAGCGCGTCCGACACCGCCGACACCGCGAGGTACGCGCTGCCGTTCTTCCACCGGTTCGTCAGCAGCGTCCAGCCGTCGCCCTCGGCCAGCACCGACTCCTTGCCCTTCTCGCGGGCCACCCGCACGAGCCGCGCCCCGTCCGGGCGCAGCGGCGCCTCCGGGCGGACGTGGTCCAGCCGCGTCGACCGCGACCACGGCTGCTCGCCCGACGCGAACGGGCGCAGCGACAGCACGTCCATCACGTCGGCGGGGGAGTTGTTGTCGCTGAGGTTGAAGACCACGGGCAGCGTCGCGTCGGGCCCGGGGTCGCTCGCGTTCTCCCCGGGGCCGACGAGATGCAGGACGTCCTGCGCGCTCTCCCGCGACATGGTCATGTCACTGATCATCAGGCGTCGCGGGCGGGCGCGTCCACCGAATTAGGGACACCGGAGCGGCTCAGGCGGCGCCGCCCTCGCGCTCCTGCCGGGCGGCCCGGCGCGCCTCCGCCTCCTGGAAGTCGAGCTTCTCGGCCTCCTCCGGCGTCGGCGCCGTGCCGCCGAGGTAGGCGGGCTGCCACCACTTCTCGCCCGCCTTCGGGACGTCGGGGTACTCGCGCTGCGCCTTCTCCAGCAGCTCGGACATGCGGACCCGCAGGTCCTCGGTGACCTGGTCGTAGTCGTCGCCGCGCTTGGGGTACATGGGCTCGCCGACGAGGATCGTCACCGGCACGTTGCGCTGCAGCAGCCGGCGCTTGCGGCCCTTCGTCCACAGCCGCTGCGGGCCCCAGATCGCGACCGGGATCAGCGGGGTCTTGGACGCCACCGCCATCCGCACCGCGCCGCTCTTGATCTCCTTCACGGTGAACGACCGGCTGATCGTCGCCTCCGCGAACACCCCGACGATCTCCCCGCCGCGCAGCGCCTTCAGCGCCGCCGCGTACGAGGAGGCGCCCGCCTCCCGGTCGACCGGGATGTGCTTCATCCCGCGCATCAGCGGCCCGCCGACCCGGTTGTCGAAGATCTCCTTCTTCGCCATGAACCGCACCAGCCGGCCCGCCGGGTGCGCGGCCAGCCCCGCGAAGATGAAGTCGAGGTAGCTGACGTGGTTGCTGACGAGCACGGCACCGCCCTCGGCGGGAATGTGTTCGGTCCCCTCCAGACGGAACTTGATGTTCAGGGCCTTGAACACGCCAAGAGCCGTCTTGATCACTGGCGGGTACACGCGTTCGGACATGTCAGCACCGTACTTGAGGCACGCCATGATCAGCGAGTGCGGCGCCGGGATCGCGATGGATCCCACAAGCGGCCGGAACTCTGAGAAGGTGGGGGGTGTGACGTGATCCGCCGATGGTGAAGGGGGATGAGCATGGAACCGTTGGACGCGGCGGCGGACGTGCACGCGCTCATCCGCGACGTGCTCCCGGCGCTGGCGCCCAGCGCCTGGTTCGACTCCGGAACGTCCGAGGTGGTGCTGCCGCTCGGCCGGTCCGAGGCGCGCGCCTCCAGCTGGACGGTGCTGGAGCGCTGCGCCCGCGAGCCGCGCTCGGCGTGGCCGCAGGTGGTGGACGAGTGGGTCCGCGAGGTCGGCGACCGCGCGTTCCTCGCCGTGGGCGAGATGGAGCTGTTCGGCGACGTCCGCGAGCTGCTGCGGCTGCGGATCGTGCCGAAGCTCGCGCCGCGCGACCGGGAGGGCCTCGTCGTCGTCCCGGCCGGCGACCACTTCGACGCGATGGTGATGATCGAGCATCCGCGCTACGGCGGGCCGCTGACGAAGGCGCGGGCCGGCCTGCTGGGCCTGCACAAGCTCGGCTACGTGATGACGAACACCCATGACCGCGAGCTGTCGGACGTGTCGGTGCACGACCAGCCCCTGCTGCCCGGACGCAACGTCCGGGTGGTCGCGAAACCGGGCAGCCGGTACGTGTCGGCGCTGCTCAGCGAGGTCGACCAGTTCCTCCCGGTGCCGAACGAGCACGGCGCGCTGGTCGGCGTCCCGTGCCACAGCACGCTGCTGCTGTACCCGATCACGTCCACGGCCGTCCGCGAGGTGCTCCCCGTCTTCGCCGACGTCGTCCGCGAGATGCACGCGGCCGCCGACGACCCCTGCGCCCCCGGCGTCTACTGGAGCCACGGCGAGCGCCGCCTGACCCCCCTGCCCCCCGACGCCCCCCACGAGGGCACCGGCGAGTTCGCCACCCTCCTCCGAAGACTGCCCGGTTGACCCAGGGGGACTGTGTTTTCCCAGGGGGGCGACCCCCTGGAACCCCCGTCACGACGGGGGACGCGTTTCCCGCTCCGCTGGCGCTCCGCGCGAAACGCGTCCCCCGTCGTCGGGCATGCCCGCTGCGCTCGCTGGCGCTCGCTCCGCGTGCCTGCCCGTGCGGTGGCTGGGGTCTGGTCTTTCGTATGGGTGTTCAGCCGGGTCTTCCGGGCCGGCTTTTACGGGAGTTTCCAGTCGATGGGTTGGGCGCCTTGCTGTTCCAGGAGTTGGTTGGCGCGGGTGAAGGGGCGGGAGCCGAAGAAGCCGCTGTTGGCGGAGTAGGGGCTCGGGTGCGGCGACTCGATGCAGGGGACGTTGCCGAGCATCGGCTTGAGGTTGCGGGCGTCGCGGCCCCACAGGATCGCGACGAGCGGGCGGTCGCGGGCGGCGAGGGCGCGGATGGCCTGCTCGGTGACCTGCTCCCAGCCCTTGTCGCGGTGCGAGCCGGGCTTGCGCGGCATGACGGTGAGGGACCTGTTCAGCAGCAGGACGCCGCGCTCGGCCCAGGGCGTGAGGTCGCCGTTGGACGGCTCGGGGTGGCCGAGGTCGTCGCAGTACTCGCGGAAGATGTTGACGAGGCTGGCGGGCAGCGGCCGGACGTCGGGGGCGACGGAGAAGCTGAGGCCGACCGGGTGGCCGGGCGTCGGGTACGGGTCCTGGCCGACGATCAGCACCCGGACGTCGTCGAACGGCTGGGTGAAGGCGCGCAGGATGAGGTTCCCGGCGGGCAGGTAGCGGCGTCCGGCGGCGACCTCGGCGCGCAGCCAGTCGCCGGCGGCGGCGATCGTCCCGGCGACGGGGGCGAGGGCCTGCGCCCAGCCGGCTTCGACGATCTCGGTGAGGGGGCGTGCCGTCATGGCGCATCAGCCTAGTGCGATGATCAACGGGGCGGAGGGCGAACCGTTTCTTGATCAGGCCTGTGACGTTCCCTGACCAGAACAGGGTGGCCGATCGGGAAAAGGTTTCCTGTTGCCCCAATCGGCAGATGAACCGGGTGAAACGTCCCGTTAAGTCGGCGTTACTTCCCGCCGTGGAGCGTTGACGTTCCGCGTCCGCCGCCGAAACCTGGGAGGGCAGGCAAGTGCCGGACGAGCGGACGGGACGATCGGATGAACCAGCTGACCAGCGTGGACGCCACATTCCTGAACGCCGAGATGGGCAACGTGCACGCCCACATCGCGGGGCTCGGGGTGCTCGATCCCGCGTCGTGCCCGGGCGGGCGGCTCACCGTCGAGCAGGTGGCCGGCCTGGTGCGCGACCGCGCCCACCTGGCGCCGCCGCTGCGGCGGCGCCTCGTCCGGGTGCCGCTCGGCCTGGACTTCCCGTACTGGGAGGACGACCCGGACTTCGCGCCGGAGAAGCACATCGTCGAGATCGGGCTGCCCGCGCCCGGTGACGACCGGCAGCTCGCCGACGCGGTCGCGATGCTGCACGAGCAGCCGCTCGACCGGTCCCGCCCGCTGTGGGAGATCGCGCTGATCCAGGGGCTGCGGGGCGGCCGCGTCGCCGTGTACCTGAAGGTGCACCACGCGGCGATCGACGGCGTGCTGGCGGCCGAGACGCTCGCCGCGCTGCTCGACCTGTCGCCCGAGCCCCGCGAGCTGCCGCCGGACGACGCCGCTCCCACGCGCGCGCCGAGCCCGGCGGCCATGGTCGGGACGGGCCTGCTGCGGGCGGCGGCGCACCCCGTCCGGTCGGTGCTGTCGGTCGCGCGCACCGCCCCGTACCTGGACGAGATCCCCGGCCTCGCGTCGATCCCCGGCATCGGGTTCGTGTCGTCGCTGGTGCAGGGCGCGCTGGGGCGGCCGGAGGCGCCGCCGGTGCCGCGGGCCGCCGCGCCGCCCACCCCGTTCAACCGGCCGGTGGGCCGGCGCCGCGCCGTCGCCTGCGGCGAGCTGCCGCTCGCGGACGTCAAGGAGATCCGGCGGGGCCTCGGCGGCAGCGTCAACGACGTGGTCATGGCGCTGTGCGCGACCGCGCTGCGGCAGTGGCTGGACAAGCGCGGCGACCTGCCGGACGGCCCGCTGGTCGCGGGCGTGCCGGTGTCGCTGCGGCTGGCGGGCGGCGCCGGTCCCGGCGGCAACCAGGTGTCGATCATGAGCACGCCGCTGGCCACCCACATCCCCGACCCGGCCGAGCGGTACGCCGCCGTCCGGCGCGACATGGACCTGGTCAAGCGGCGGTTCACCGCGTCGTCGGGCGGCTGGGTGCGGGAGATGAGCGGGCTGCTGCCCGCGCCGGTCGCGGGCGCCGTCACCCGGTTCGCGCTGCAGGCGGCGTCGGCGGTGTCGCTGCGCCCGGTGAACCTCGTCGTGTCGAACGTGCCGGGGCCGCAGTTCCCGCTGTACCTGTGCGGCGCGCGGGTGCTCGGCTACTACCCGATCTCCGTGGTCACCGACGTCAGCGGCGGCATGAACATCACGGTCTTCTCCTACGACGGCAAGGTGGACGTCGGCATCGTCGCCTGCCGCGACCTGGTGCCCGACCCGTCGGAGCTCATCGACCACCTCGACGACGCGCTGGACGAGCTGCGGGCGCTCAGCCGGCAGGTCCTCGGCGAGGGCTGACGGCGCTCAGCCGCCGATGCCGAGGGCGGCGCGGTGCCGCCGGGCCAGCGCGAGCGCGGCGGCTCCGGCCGGCTGCATCGGCCCCGGGACCGGCCCGCCGAGGTCCGCCATGGACACGCGGCCCTCGTCGTTGACCTCGACGAGCCCGCCGAACAGGTCCGCGAACGCCGCGTCGTCCATCACGACGGCGGTCAGGATGTCGAGCGCGAACGTCAGCGGATCGACGCCGAGCCCGAGGAAATGGGCGCGGACGCGGCGCTCCTTCCGCGCTTGCGTCATCGCCCGGTGGAACGGCCATTCCTCCTGGACGAAATGGTCGCCGTAGTCCTCGTCCATTCCGAGCAGTTCCTCGGCGTATTCGCGGACCATGCAGCGCCACAGGTCGAGGTCGTCGCGCTCGTCCGCCAGCGGCTGGAAGACGCCGACCGGCATCACCTGGTGGAGGCCGCCCGCGTGCGCGACCTTCGCCGGGTCCCGCCAGTGCAGCACGTACGCGCCGGACACCGTGACGGTCAGCGTCGTGATCGCGCACAGCGCCGTCCGGCGGCGCAGGTCGCAGGGGTCGCCGACGCGGCGGCGCAGGCCGTCTCGGCCGGCGGCCAGCTCGTGCGCGGCGGCCTCGCCGACGTTCACGCCGTCGAAGTACCGGCCGGGGCCGAACCGCAGGATGGGCGGGGCGGCGGCGAGCAGGCGGTAGCTCGGCCGGTCGTCGAAGATCCTCGGCGGGGCGAGCGCGGCCAGGGCGCCCGCGTAGGTGCGGTACCCGTCCGGGAGCCCGTCGGACGGGTCGGCGACGGCGGGCGGTTCAGGTGCCGGGTCCCATTCCAGCCGGACGTCCTCCAGGGGGACGGGGGCGTCCGGGATCCATTCCTCGCGGCACATCAGCCGTGTCCCCGCGACGCGCGGGACGCCGGGGTAGAGGTCGCTCGCGAGCCGCCCGAGGCGGTCGCGGCCGGCGTTCAGCAGCGCGCGCTCGGCCCGCCACCGTTCCTCGTCAGCGTTCACCACGCCGACCGTAGGCCATGGGGGCCGCGCCGGCGCGACCCGATCCGGGTCCGGATCACCGGAGAACGTGACCTAAAGTAGCGATACGTGCAGACCGCCCAAAGCGTAGAAAACCCCCTGGAACCCCTGGAGAAGCGGAGCGCGGCGCCCCTCGCCTGGGCGCTGTGGGGCGTGGGCGTCCTCGCCTACGTGGTGGCGGTCCTGCACCGGACGTCCTTCGGCGTCGCCGGCATCGACGCGGTCCACCGCTTCGGCGCGTCCGCCGGGATGCTGGCCTCCTTCACCGTCCTCCAGCTCCTGGTCTACGCGGGCCTCCAGATCCCCGTCGGGCTGCTGCTGGACCGCGTCGGCCCCCGGTGGATGATCGCCGGCGGCGCGCTGCTGATGGCCGCCGGGCAGGCGCTGATGGCCGTCTCCACCTCCGTCGGCACCGCCGTCGCCGCCCGCGTCATGGTCGGCGCCGGCGACGCGATGACCTTCATCAGCGTGCTGTCCATCGTCGCGACCTGGTTCCCCGGCCGGCAGGCGCCCGTCGTCACCCAGCTCACCGGCCTGCTCGGCCAGCTCGGCCAGGTGCTCAGCGCCGTCCCGCTCGTCGCGCTGCTGCACGGCCCCGGCTGGACGGCCGCGTTCGGCTCCGCCGCCGCCCTCGGCGTGCTCGTCGGCGTGCTGTCCGTCGCCGTCCTGCGCGACTCGGCGCCCGGCGCCGTCCGCACCGCGCCCCCGCCGCTGCGCCAGGTCGGCCGCGACCTGCGCGCCGCCTTCCGGCACCCCGGCACCCGCCTCGGCCTCTGGACGCACTTCGTCACCCAGTTCTCGTCCAACACCTTCGCGCTCATGTGGGGCTACCCGTACCTGGTGTCCGGCCAGGGGATGCGCCCCTCCGCCGCGTCGACGCTGCTCACCCTGTTCGTGCTGGCCAACGTCGTCTCCGGGCCGTTCGTCGGGCGGCTCGTCGCCCGGTACCCGCTGCGCCGCTCCCGGCTCGTCCTCGGCATCGTCGGGACCAACGCCGCCGCCTGGGCCGCCGTCCTCGCCTGGCCGCCGCCCGCGCCGGCCTGGCTGCTGGTCGTGCTGGTGGTCTGCGTCGCGCTCGGCGGGCCCGGCGCCATGATCGGCTTCGACTACGCCCGCACCTTCAACCCGCCCGCCCGGCAGGGCACCGCCACCGGGATCGTCAACGTCGGCGGCTTCGCCGCCGCCCTCGTCACCATCCTGCTGATCGGGTTCGTGCTGGACGCCCTGTCGCCCGGCAAGGACTTCACCCCGTCCGCCTTCCGCGCCGCCTGGACCGTCCAGGTCCTCATCTGGACGATCGGCGTCGCGGGCGTGCTGCGGACACGCCACCTCACCCGCCGCCACCTCGCCCTCTCCGAGGACCGGTAAAGGCGCAGGAAAAGCCATTCTCCGGCCGGCCGTAATGTGTCACCGGCTCGGGTCAGATCCATCTTGACGCTCGGTGGACATCGATGTGTAGAGTTGATCTGTTTTCGACCGACAACTGCACGAGGGGCACCGGGTGGCGGACGGGCAGGACGGCGGCGCGGCCGCCTGGACACAGGTCGTCTACGTCCCCTCCCGCCGCTTCCACCAGGGCGACGGCATCGCCGAGTTCGTCCTGAGCCGGTTCGAGGACGGCCGCAGCGTCCTGCCCATGTACTCCTCCCTCGAACTCCTCGTCGCCGGCTGCGGCGAGGACCAGCCCTGGGTGGCCGTCCAGGTCCGCGCCCCCGAGGGCATCGAGGAGCTCGCCGAACTCGCCGGGGCCGACGTCGTCCTCTGGGACGTCGACTTCAGCCAGGTGGAGGGGGACGCCTCCTGACCGGCCGCCGGCTCGCACGGACCGGGGCGGGGCGAGGCCCGGCGGCGGACGCCGCCGCCGGGCGGACGGGTCAGGGCCGCAGCTCCAGCGTGCAGCACTTGGGGCCGCCGCCGGCCTTGCGGAGCTCCGACAGATCCACCGGGACGGGCTCGTACCCGTGCTCGCGCAGCGTGCCGATCAGGCCGGCGGCCTCGGCGTTGATGACGACGTTGCGGCCGTCGCAGACCGCGTTGAGGCCGAGGACGGCCGCGTCCGCCTCGTCCGCGATCACGGCCTCCGGGAAGAGCCGTTCGAGCACCGCGCGGCTGCCGGGCGAGAAGGCGCCCGGGAAGTAGGCGACGTTCGCGCCGCCGAGCGGGAACAGCGCGGTGTCCAGGTGGTAGAAGCGCGGGTCGATCAGCCGCAGCGTCACCACCGGGCGGCCGAGGAACTCCTGCGCCTCCTGGTGGGCGGCGATGTCGGTGCGAAAGCCCGTCCCGGCCAGGATGACGTGGTCCAGCGTGAGGAAGTCGCCCTCGCCCTCGTTGGTGTGCTCCGGCAGGAGGACGTCCGGGAAGCCGTTCTTGCGGAGCCAGTCGGCGTAGGCGGGGCCTTCGGCGGCCCGCTCGGGGAAGGTGAACCGCGCGCCGTAGGCCCGCCCGCCGACGACGAGGGCGCCGTTCGCGGCGAAGACCATGTCCGGGAGGCCCTCGATCGGGTCGATGAGGCTGACCTCGTGGCCGAGCGACAGGTAGGCGGCGCGCAGCGCCTCCCACTGCGCGACGGCCCGCCCCGCGTCCGCGCCGGCGGCCGGGTCCATCCACGGGTTGATGGCGTAGGTCACGGCGAAGTGCTCGGGGCGGCACATCAGGTAGTGCCGCCGCAGCGCGGTCCGCCGCGGGGTGGTCGGCTCCGTCGCCGGCATCACGGTCATGCTGTCTCCTGGGGCTGCCAAAACGACTCGACTAAGCGAAAGCCTAGAAACGAACGCGCCGCATTCCAATGCGTCGTCCTTGCGCTGACCTGCGGATTCGTTGCGTGTTGCGCCCTGCGCACGGCGAATCGTTGCGGTGCCCCGGCAGGAGGCGGGAGTGTCAGGCGGGCGGCCGGGGGAGCGGGGTGAACATGTGGTCGAGCATCGTGTGCAGGAAGGCCCGGAACCCCGCCACGTCGTCGTGGGGGCAGGGGGCGGTGCTCGGGGTGTGGCGGCGGGGCGGCTCGTCCGGGCCGCTGTGGACGACGCCGCCGGTGAGGAAGCCGTAGACGCACCAGACCACGCTCCAGATGAGGTAGTCCGGATCGACGTCGGGCGGGACGAGGCCGCGCACCGTGTCGGCGATGTCGCGGGACAGGGGCTTGGTGTAGACCTCTTCGAGGTCGGGCAGGTCGGCGGCGTCCCCCATCCACCGGTGCTGCCAGAGCGCCAGGACCTGCGGATGGGAGGCGTAGAAGTCCAGGTAGGCGTCCGCGAGGAGCATGATGCCGCGCCGGTCGGGGGTGAAGCCGGCCAGCGCCTCCCGCAGCGCCGTCTCCTCGGCCTCGTCGGCGTGGCGCATCACGATGCGGTACAGGTCCGCCTTGGTCGCGGCGACGCGGTGGACGGTGTCGAGGTCGATGCCCGCCGCGTCGGCGATCATCTGCAGCGACGTCCCGTCGTACCCGAGCTCCGCGAAGATCCGCGTCGCGGTCTCGGTCAGCCGGTCCTCTTCGGTTCCCTCCATGAAATCACTCTAAGTGACGGGCTCGTGACGGTCGCGGGTGCCGTCGTGCGGAGCAGGCGCGCGGAGAGGGCACGCGGTGCGCGCGCCCGCTCCGCCGCAGGGTCAGGCGGATTCGGTGGGGAGCCCGGCGGCCACCCAGTCCTCGATTCCCTCGCGGTACTTGCGGACGTTGGTGTAGCCGAGCGCGGTGAGCCGGTCGGCGACCTGCCCGCTGTTGGGGCAGGCCGGGTTGGAGCAGTAGGTGACGATCGCGGCGGCGCGGTCGGGCAGCAGGGCGGGCGCCTGCGCGTCCACGTCCGCGGCGACGAGCGGCACGGCGCCGGGCAGGTGCTGCTTGGCGTGGTACTCGCCGCCCAGCGCGTCGACCACGGTGACGGTGCCGGCGTCGATCGCGGCCTTGAGCTCGTCCCGGCCGATGAGTGCGGTCATGGCAGTGCCTCCCGATGAGACGGACTATAGTCCGGTTATGCCTCGAGACGATACCGGACCGCAGTCCGCTTCTGCAACGCCCCTGGAACTGCTGCGCACCCCGCCGCCCAAGGAGCGCGCGGACGCCGCGCGCAACCGCGCGGCCGTGCTGGAGGCGGCCGGCCGGCTGTTCGCCGAGCGGGGCGTCGAGGCGGTGTCGATGGACCAGGTGGCGGCGGAGGCCGGCGTCGGCAAGGGGACGCTGTTCCGGCGCTTCGGCGACAAGGCGGGGCTGGCCGCCGCGCTGCTGGACGCGCGGGAGCGCGTGCTCCAGGAGGCGGTCCTGCACGGACCGCCGCCGCTCGGGCCGGGGGCGGGGGAGGAGGAGCGCCTGGTCGCGTTCACCGGGGCGTACCTCGACTACCTGCTGGAGCACCTGGCTCTCGTGCGGATGTCGGAGACCGCGTCACCGGGCGCGCGGTACCGGATCGGCGCGTACCGGTTCTGGCACCGCCACGTCGCGATCCTCGCGCACGGCGCGCCGGACCCCGAGTACGCCGCGCACGCCCTGCTCGCGGCGCTGTCCGCCGAGCACGTGGCGGCGCTCCTGCCGGAACTGGGCGAGGAGCGCGTCAGGGAGGGGAGCGTCCGGCTCGCCCGGTCCGTGCTGCGGTGACCGGGCGGCGGGACGCGGCGGGGAGGGACGCGGCGCGGCGTGCCCGTCCGCGGCGTGCCCGTCCGCGGCGTGCCCGTCCGCGGCGTGCCCGTCCGCGGCGGGGCGGGCACGCCGGAGCGGATCAGAGGTTGATCATGTGGCCGGCGAGGCCGTGCACGGCCTCCTTGATGGCCTCGCCCAGGGTCGGGTGGGCGTGCACGTTGCGGGCGACCTCGTGGACGGTCAGGTCCCACTGCTGCGCGAGGGTCAGCTCGGGCAGCAGCTCGGTCACCTCGGGACCGATCAGGTGCGCGCCGAGGATCTCGCCGTACTTGGCGTCGCTGATCACCTTCGCGAAGCCGTCGCCCTCGCCCATGCCGAGCGCCTTGCCGTTGGCGCTGTAGGGGAACTTCGCGACCTTGACGTCGAAGCCCTGCTCCCGCGCCTGCGCCTCCGTCCAGCCGAACGAGGCGACCTGCGGCTGGCAGTAGGTGGCGCGCGGGATCATCACGTAGTCGAGCTCCATCGTCTCGGCGCCCGCGATGGTCTCGGCGGCGACGATGCCCATGGACTCGGCGGCGTGCGCGAGCATCAGCTTGGCGGTGACGTCGCCGATCGCGTAGATGTGCGGGACGGACGTGCGGCAGCGGCCGTCCACGTCGATCGCGCCGCGCTCGGTGAGCTGCACGCCGGTCTTGTCGAGGCCGTAGCCGTCCACGTTCGGCTGGAAGCCGATCGCCTGCAGCACCTTGTCGGTCTCGATGACCTGCTGGGCGCCGTCCTTGCCGGTGACGGTGACCTTGACCTTCTCGCCGGAGTCGTCGATGCCGTCGACCCGGGTGGAGGTCAGCACGTCGATGCCGAGCTTGCGGTACCGCTTGGCCAGCTCCTTGGACACGTCCGCGTCCTCGTTCGGGACCATCCGGTCGAGGAACTCGACGATCGTGACCTTGACGCCGTAGTTGTGCAGGACGTAGGCGAACTCGACGCCGATGGCGCCCGCGCCGGCGATGACGATGCTCCCCGGCAGCTCGGAGCTGAGGATCTGCTCCTCGTAGGTGACGACCCGCTCCGACAGCGACGTGCCGGGCAGCAGCTTGGTGTGCGCGCCCGCCGCGATGATGCAGTTGCCGAAGGTCACGGTCTCGGTCGAGCCGTCGGCCTTGGCGACCTCGAGGGTGTTCGGGTCGGTGAACGTCCCGCGCCCGTCATAGGAGGTGATCTTGTTCTTCTTCATCAGGAACTGGACGCCCTTGACGAGCTTGTCCGATACCTGGCGGCTGCGCTGGAAGGCGACGCCGTAGTCGAAGGCGACGGTGCCCTCGACGTTGATCCCGTAGGTCTTCTGCTCCTGGGTGAAGATGTGCGCCAGCTCGGCGTTGCGCAGCAGCGCCTTCGAGGGGATGCAGCCGACGTTGAGGCACACGCCGCCCCAGTACTTCTCCTCGATGATCGCGGTCTTCAGCCCGAGCTGTGCCGACCGGATCGCGGCGACATATCCACCCGGGCCCGCGCCCAGGACCACGACGTCAAAGTGTTCGCTCATATTCATTGACGATATTCGGCGCGGGGCAGTGCTCGCATCCCGGACGGCGCCGCTGCGGCGCAGGTCGCACCGGCATGCGCGCCGCCGTCCGAAATCGATCACGCGGCGTGACGAACGGGCTCCGTTACGGCTCCGTCGTCACATGCTGTTAGGCTTTGTGCGTTGCGATCACGGCCCGGGGACCTCGCCCGGCGGCTCGGCCCCTGACCGTGCTCGGGCGAGTGCGCGCTCGCTCCACGGGCCTCCCCGGGAGGCCCGCCTCCGGCACCGCCTCCCGGTCGGACGCCGCGCTCGCGCGATGGACCCGGCACTCCGGGCGGGCCCCGCACCGGCCGGAGGCCCGAGCCGCCGGAGGCCCCGCCGCCGCATCTCCGGGGCAGCCCCCGCGGGCCGGTGGCGCGGACCGCTGGGACACGGACCGCTGGAACACGGCGGCACCGGCCGATCGTTGCCCTCAGATGCCCCTGTCCCCGGGTGCGGCGACCCGTCCCGAGCCGAGTGGAGGAGAAGCCGAGTGAGGATTCCCAAGCGCGTCAACGCCGTCCTGGACTGGATGGAGCAGCACTTTGGCGCACTTGCGGTGGTCGTCGCGCTGATCGTCGTGGCCGTGGTCGCCACGCTCGCGCCGCCGCTGGTCGGGCTTCCCGTCGCCGGCTTCGTCATCGGGCTCGCCGTCGGCGGGTTCCTCGTGCACGTGCGGCTGAGCCGGCGGATCGCGCGGGCCCGCGCGGAGGTCGACGACCTGCTCCGCGAGAACGGCGCGCTGCGGCACCGCAACACGATCCTCGCCAGCGGCGTGATCACCCGGGGCGCGCAGGAGACGCAGGCGCTGGTGGCCATCCCGGAGGACGACGAGGACCTCGTCGAGGACGACCCGACCCGCACCGCGGCGCTCCCGGAGCTGACCGACGAGCTGCTCGGCGGCGACCCGGGCGACACCCTCGGCGACGGCGCCGTGAGCGGTGCCGAGGCCACGGCCGAAGTCCCCCCGGTCGACGTTCCTCCGTCCGACGTTCCTCCGGCCGAAGCCGGCGCGGGGGAGCCCGCCGGGGATGAACCCGCCGGGGATGAAGAGGACGAAGAGGACACCGCCAAGAACGTCCGGAGGGCGTGAGCGCGCGCCTCCCGCCGAGTCATCGGACCGCCAAGACCGTGCGTTAACTCCGCCGATCTTCGGGCAGGGGACTGCCGGGAGGTGCGGATGAACGCAGAGTCCGGTCCGGATCCCGCGGCCACGCGGGGAACGGGGACGGCCGACGGTGGCGACCACGTCGCGACCGAGGACGTGGACCTCGGCGCGGTGCACAAGGCCGTCATAGCGTCCGCGATGGGCAACTGCATCGAGTGGTTCGACTTCGGCGTCTTCAGCGCCGGGGTGATGACCTCGATCATCGGCACCAAGTTCTTCCCCGAGCACATCTCCGGCAGCGCGACGCTGCGCTCGTTCGCGCTGATCGCCGCGGCCTTCCTGGCCCGCCCGTTCGGCGGGCTGTTCTTCGGCCCGATGGGCGACAAGCTCGGCCGCAAGCGGGTGCTCGCCACCACGATCATCCTGATGTCGGGCTCCACCTTCGTGATCGGCATCCTGCCCGGGTACGGCGCCATCGGGATCGCGGCGCCGCTGCTGCTGCTGGCGGTGCGCCTCACGCAGGGGTTCTCCACGGGCGGCGAGTACGGCGGCGCCGCCACGATGATCGCCGAGTACGCGCCGACGAACCGCCGCGGCTACTTCGGCAGCTTCCTGGAGTTCGGCACGCTGACCGGCTACATCCTGGGCGCCGGGCTCGTCCTGCTGGTGAACGTGGCGGTCGGGGACGCGGCCATGCACGCCTGGGGCTGGCGGATCCCGTTCCTGCTCGCGCTGCCGCTCGGGGTCGTCGGGCTCTACGTGCGCACCCGGATCGAGGACACCCCGACCTTCCAGCGGATGGAGGAGTCCGGCAAGAAGGCGCGCTCGCCGCTGAAGGAGACCTTCGCGCACTACTGGAAGGTCATCCTGATGCTGATCGGGATCGTCTTCCTGCTGAACGTCGCGGACTACACGCTGCTCACCTTCATGCCGTCGTACCTGGTCGACTTCCTGCACATGGGCAGCGTGAAGTCGCAGCTGGTCACGATCGGGGTGGAGGCCGCGATGATGGCGGTGATCCTGCCGACCGGCCACCTGTCGGACCGGATCGGCCGCAAGCCGGTGCTGCTGATGGCGGCGGTCGGGTTCCTCCTGCTGAGCTGGCCGGCGTTCGCGCTGATGCAGACCAACAACTGGTTCGGCATCGTGCTGGGGTACGCGATCATCGGCGGGCTGCTGGTGCTGATGCTCGCGGTGATCGGCGCGACGTTCCCGGCGATGTTCCCGACGAAGGTGCGGTACGGGGCGTTCGCGATCGGCTACAACATCTCGACGTCGCTGTTCGGCGGCACCGCCGCGGTGCTCGTCGGCTCGCTGATCGACGTGACCGGCAGCAATTACATCCCGGCGTACTACATCATGCTCGCGGCGGCGGTGGCGCTGGTCCCGATCCTGATGATCAAGGAGACGGCGAACGTGCCGATCGAGCGGGTCGGGATGGCGAACGCCCCGGAACCGGTGGGCTCCGGGGCGCGGCACTGACCCCCGCCGCCCGACGATGTGATGCGCGCCCGGCTATCGCCGGACGGTGTCACTTCTGTGGCGCGAAGGGGAACATATAGCTCGTTGCGCCCGTCCGATTACCGTCGGTAGCGTCTCCGTTGGTTCACCCATGGCAGACCCTCGACGAATCGGCGGTGCGGACGTGACGGAAGAGCAGTTGAGCCTCAGTACCTCTGCGGCACGGAACCTGGCGACCACGACCAAGTCCGTCCCCCAGATGCAGGGGATCACCTCCCGGTGGCTGCTGAAGCTGCTGCCGTGGGTGGAGGCGTCGGGTGGCGCCTACCGCGTCAACCGGCGGCTCACCTACACGGTCGGCGACGGGCGGGTGACGTTCGTGACGACCGGCGCGGACGTCCGGGTCATCCCCCGCGAGCTGGGGGAGCTGCCCCCGCTGCGCGGCTACGAGGACGACCTGGCCCTGGACGCGCTGGCCGGCCGGTTCACCCAGCAGGAGTACGAGCCGGGCGACGTCATCGTCGAGCAGGGCCGCCCGATCGACCGGGTCGTCCTGGTCGTGCACGGCAAGCTCAGCAAGGTCGGGACGGGCGAGTACGGCGCGGAGGCCGTGCACGGGACCCTCGCCGACGGCGACTTCTTCGGCGAGCGGGCGCTCGTCGGCTCCGACGAGGGGGCGGAGCCGGCGACCTGGGAGCACACCGTCAAGGCGCTCACCGCGGTGACGGTCCTCAGCATGAGCGAGTCCGACTTCCAGGAGACGCTCGGCCAGTCCGCGTCGCTGCGCGAGCACCTGGACGCCTACCGGGAGAGTCCGGAGCGGGCGAGCAACGAGCACGGCGAGGCCGCCATCGACCTGGCGTCCGGGCACGAGGGCGAGCCGGTGCTGCCCGGCACGTTCGTCGACTACGAGGGCTCCCCGCGCGAGTACGAGCTGAGCGTTGCGCAGACGGTCCTGCGCGTCCACACCCGCGTCGCCGACCTCTACAACGAGCCGATGGACCAGGTCGAGCAGCAGCTCCGGCTGACCATCGAGGCGCTGCGCGAGCGGCAGGAGCACGAACTGGTCAACAACCGGGACTTCGGCCTGCTGCACAACACCGACCTCACGCAGCGGGTCCACACCCGGTCCGGGCCGCCCACCCCCGACGACATGGACGAGCTGCTCACGCTCGTCTGGAAGGACCCCGCGTTCTTCCTCGCCCACCCGAAGGCGATCGCGGCGTTCGGCCGCGAGTGCAACGCCCGCGGCGTCTACCCCGACAGCGTCGACGTCGGCGGCCACAAGGTGCCCGGCTGGCGCGGCGTCCCGATCTTCCCCTGCAACAAGATCCCGGTCAGCACGACCGGGACCAGCTCGGTCCTGCTGATGCGCACCGGCGAGGCGACGCAGGGCGTCATCGGCCTGCACCAGACCGGGCTGCCGGACGAGTACCAGCCGGGCCTGTCCGTCCGGTACATGGGCATCGACGACAAGGCGCTCATCAACTACCTGGTCAGCTGCTACTACTCGGCGGCCGTCCTGGTCCCGGACGCGCTCGGCATGCTGGAGTCCGTCGAGGTCGCGCACGGCGGTGCGGCGTAGTGCAGCCGTTCGAACTCCCCGAGTTCTACGTGCCGCATCCCGCGCGGCTGAACCCCCGGGTCGACGCGGCCCGCGAGCACTCCCGCCGCTGGGCGTACGAGATGGGGATCCTCGGGCCCGACGCGACCGGGCCCGAGGTCTGGGACGAGGCCGAGTACGACGCGCACGACTACGCGCTCCTGACCGCGTACACGCACCCGGACGCGCCCGGTCCCGTCCTGGACCTGGTGAACGACTGGTACGTGTGGGTGTTCTACTTCGACGACCACTTCCTCGAACGGTACAAGCGGCCCCGCGACCTCGCGGGCGCCAAGGAGTACCTCGCGCGGCTCCCCGCCTTCATGCCGGTGAAGGCGGGGGGTCCGCCGCCCCCCGAGCCGGCGAACCCGGTCGAGCGGGGGCTCGCCGACCTGTGGGAGCGGACCGTCCCGCTCATGTCGGAGGACTGGCGGGCCCGGTTCGCCGAGAGCACCCGCAACCTGCTGCAGGAGTCGGCGTGGGAGCTGGCGAACATCGACGAGTCCCGCGTCCCGAACCCGATCGACTACGTCCAGATGCGCCGCAAGGTCGGCGGCGCGCCCTGGTCGGCGGACCTGGTCGAGGTCGCGGCGGGCGCGGAGGTGCCCGCCCGGGTCGCCGGGACGCGCCCGCTCCGGGTGCTGAAGGACGCGTTCTCCGACGCCGTCCACCTGCGCAACGACATCTTCTCCTACCAGCGGGAGACCGAGAGCGAGGGCGAGGTCAACAACGGCGTCCTGGTGATGGAGCGGTTCTTCGGGACCGGGCCGCAGCGCGCCGCCGAGATCACCAACGACCTGCTCACGTCCCGGATGCAGCAGTTCGAGCACACCGCCGTCACCGAGCTGCCGGTCCTGTTCGAGGAGCACGGGCTGAGCCCGGCGGAGCGCCGCGACGTGCTGCGCTACGCGCGGGGCCTGCAGGACTGGCAGTCCGGCGGGCACGAGTGGCACCTGCGGTCCAGCCGCTACATGAACGAGGGCGCGGTGCGGGGGGGCGGGCCGTCCGGGCCGCCTGGGCTGCCGGAGATCGCCCGGCTGCTCGGGCTCGGGACGTCGGCGGTGCGGATCCGGTCGCTGGCCGGCCCGCCGGGCCCGCCCCCGGGCGCACCGGACGGCGGCGCGGGGTTCCGGATGCCCGAGTTCTCCCTCCCGTACGAGCCGCTGGTCAACCCCCGGATCGCCGGGCTCCGCGCGCACACGGCGGAGTGGGCGCGGGACATGGGCATGCTGGACGCCGGCGTGCCCGGCACCTGGACGCCCGAGGCGTTCGACGCGGCCGACTACGCGATGTTCGCGGCGCTCACCCATCCCGACGCGCCCGGCCCCGAGCTGGAGCTCATCGCCGACTGGCACCTGTGGCGGTTCTTCTTCGACGACCTCTTCGCCGAGCGCTTCAAGCGGCCCCGCGACCTGCTCGGCGCCAAGGCGTACATGGCGCGCCTGCTCGCGCCGCCCGCCCCGAGCGCGGCGGCCGATCCGGAGCCGTGCGCGCCGCCCGGCCCATGCGTGCCGTCCGGTCCGGGCGTGCCGTCCGGCTCGTGCTTGCCGTCGGGTTCGGGCGCATCGCCTGATCCGGTGGAGCGGGGGCTCGCGGACCTGCGGGCCCGCACCGCCGCCGCCATGTCCGACGACGAGCGCGCCGGGCTCGACGAGGCGCTGCGGCAGCTCGCCGACAGCTGGCTGTGGGAGCTGGCGGGGCTCGTCCACAACCGCGTCCCCGACCCCGTCGACTACATCGAGATGCGCCGCCGGACGAGCGGCGCCGCGTTCACCGCCGCGCTGCTGCGGCACGCCCACGCCGGCGGGCTGCCGCCGGACGTCCTCGCGTCCACCCCGATGCAGGCGCTGCACGACACGTTCGCCGACGTCGCCGGGCTCCGCAACGACCTGCTCTCCTACCCCAAGGAGGTCGGGGAGGACGGGCTCAACAACGCGGTCGCGGCCGTCGAGCGGTTCCTCGGCTGCGGGACGCAGCGCGCCGCCGACATCGTCGCCGACCTGGTCGAGGCGCGCGTCCGGCAGTTCGAGCGGACCGCCGCGGCCGAGCTGCCGATCCTCGCCGCCGAGTCCGGCCTGGACGCCGCCGCCCGCGACGGCCTCGCCCGCCATGTCCGGGCGATGCGCCGCTGGACGGCCGGCGACCTGCGCTGGTCCACGACGACCGGCCGGTACGCGCCGCCCGTCCGCGGCACCGCGCCGCCCGTCCGCGGCACCGCGCCGCCCGTCCGCGACACCGCGCCGCCCGCCGCCCCGCCGACCGGGGGTGCGCGGCTCCGCGTGCCGTCCGGGCCGTCCGGGCTCGGCACCTCGGCGGCCCGCACACCGTTCCGCCCGGCGCGTCCCGCACCGGTGCGGCCCAGCGAGACCCAACCAGCGATCCCCCGGAGGTAGCGGCACATGACCGACCCGCAGCTGGCCCTGAGCACGCGGGCAGCGCGCAATCTCGCGACCACCACCAAGTCCGTGCCGCAGATGCAGGGCATCACCCCCCGGTGGCTGCTGTCGCTGCTGCCGTGGGTGCGGGCGGACGCCGGCACCTACCGGGTGAACCGGCGGCTCACCTACGAGCTCGGCGACGGGCGGGTGACGTTCGTCAACGACGGCGCCCACGTCCGCGTCATCCCCGGCGAGCTCGCGGAGCTGCCGCAGCTCAGCGGGCTCGACGCGATGGTCCTGGACGCGGTGGCCGGGAGGTTCACGCAGACCGAGTACCAGCCCGGCGACACGATCGCGGCGGCCGGCGACCCGCGCGACCGCGTCCACCTGATCGCGCACGGCAAGGTCGCCGAGGTCGGGACCGGCGAGTACGGCGGCGAGACGCAGATCGCGATCCGCGACGGCGGCGACTTCTTCGGCGACGAGGCCCTCCTCGGCGACGCGGGCGAATGGCCGCACACGTTCCGGGCCCTCACCCCGGCCATCGTGCTGACCCTGTCCCCGACCGCGATCGTCGAGCTCACCGAACGGTCGGAGACGCTGCGCGCGCGCCTGGAGGAGTACCGCAACACCCCGAAGCCGCCCCAGACCCGGCACGGCGAGGCCGCCATCGACCTGTCGTCCGGGCACGACGGCGAGCCCGTGCTGCCCGGCACGTTCGTCGACTACGAGACCTCGCCCCGCGAGTACGAGATGGCCGTGACGCAGACGCTGCTGCGCGTCCACACCCGCGTCGCCGACATCTACAACAAGCCGATGAACCAGATCGAGCAGCAGCTCCGCCTCACCATCGAGGAGATCCGGGAGCGGCAGGAGCACGAGCTGGTCAACAACCGCGACTTCGGCCTGCTGCACAACGCCGACCTGCGGCACCGCATCCAGACCCGCGGCGGCCCGCCCACCCCCGACGACATGGACGAGCTGCTCGCCCGCCGCCGCAAGACCCGCTTCTACCTCGCCCACCCGAAGGCGATCGCCGCGTTCGGCCGCGAGTGCACCCGCCGCGGCGTGTACCCGGGGACCGCCGAGGTCGACGGCGGGCGGCGCGTCCAGGCGTGGCGCGGCGTCCCGATCTACCCGTGCGACAAGATCCCGATCACCTCGACCGGCACCACGTCGATCATCGCGATGCGGACGGGCGAGGACGACCAGGGCGTCATCGGCCTGCACCGCACCGGCATCCCCGACGAGGTGCAGCCCGGCCTGTCGGTCCGCTTCACCGGCATCGACGACAGGGCGATCCTGTCGTACCTGGTCAGCGCCTACTACTCGGCCGCCGTGCTGGTGCCCGACGCGCTCGGCGTGCTGGAGAACGTCGAGATCGGCCGCTGACGGGAGGACGGGACATGTCGGTGGAGACCCCCGCCCGATCCGCCGCCGAGGTCCTGGCGTGGAGCCGGGGCCTGGTGGAGCCCGCGCTGCGGTCCGTGATCGAGGCGATGCCCGGCTCGATGCGCGGCATCGCCGAGTTCCACTTCGGCTGGCGGGACGAGGCGGGCCGCCCCGCGGCGGGGGCGAGCGGCAAGTCCGTCCGCCCGGCGCTGACGCTGCTGGCGGCCGAGGCGGCCGGCGGGACGGCGGCCGCCGCCGTCCCGGCCGCCGTCGCGGTCGAGCTGACGCACAACTTCTCGCTGCTGCACGACGACGTCATGGACGGCGACCGCACCCGCCGGCACCGGCCCACCGCGTGGACGGTGTTCGGGGTCAGCGCCGCCATCCTCGCCGGGGACGGGCTGCTCGCGGGCGCCTACGAGGCGCTCGCGGACGCGCCGTCCCCGGACCCGGCGGCCGCGGTCCGGACGCTCAGCCGCGCGGTCCTCGAACTGGTGGAGGGGCAGAGCGCCGACACCGCGTTCGAGGACCGCGCCGACGTCACGCTGGCCGAGTGCCTGGCGATGGCGGGCGGGAAGACCGGCGCGCTGCTCGGCGGCGCGTGCGCGCTCGGCGCCCTGTACGGGGGCGGCGCCGGGCGCGCGTCCCGGTACCGGACGTTCGGCGAGCGGCTCGGGCTGGCGTTCCAGCTGGTCGACGACCTGCTCGGCATCTGGGGCGACCCGGAGGTCACCGGCAAGCCCGTCCACTCCGACCTGCGCAACCGGAAGAAGTCGCTGCCGGTGGTGGCGGCGCTGACGTCGGGGACGCCGGCGGGGGAGGAGCTGGCGGCGCTGTACCTGCGGCGGGGGGCGCTCGCGGGCGACGAGCCGGCCCGCGCCGCCGCGCTGATCGAGGCGGCGGGCGGCCGCGCGTGGGCGGCGGCGGAGGCGGACGCGCTGGTCGCGAGCGCCCTCACCGAGCTGGACGCCGCGGCCCCCGTCCCGGCGGCGGCCGCGGAGCTGCGGTCGGTGGCGCACCTGCTCACGCACCGCGACCACTGACCTCCGGAAAACCCGGCGCCGCCGTCGTTATAGTGCCGGTGTGCCGGACCTCCCTCCCCTCGAACCCACCGACCCGCGGCGGCTCGGCGGCTACCGGATCACCGGGCGGATCGGGGAGGGCGGGCAGGGCGTCGTCTACGCCGCAGTCCCCGACGGCGGCGGCGACCGGGTCGCGATCAAGCTGTTCCACGCGCAGCTGACGGGCGATCCGGGCGCGCAGGACACGTTCGCCCGCGAGCTGGAGGCCGCCAAGCAGGTCGCGCGGTTCTGCACCGCCCAGGTGCTGGACTCCGGCGCGTTCGGCAGCCGCCGCTTCATCGTCAGCGAGTACGTCGACGGGCCGCCGCTGAGCGCGGTCGTCCGGGAGGGCGGCCCGCGGTCGGGCAGCGCCCTGGACCGGCTGGCGATCGCGACGGCGACGGCGCTGGTCGCGCTGCACGACGCCGGGGTGGTGCACCGCGACTTCAAGCCGCACAACGTGCTGCTCGGCGCGGACGGCCCCCGGGTCATCGACTTCGGGATCTCGCGGGCGCTGTCGGGCGCGCAGACCGTGGTGAGCCGCGCCGTCGGGACCCCCGCGTACATGGCGCCCGAGCAGCTCCAGCCGGGCGAGCTGGGTCCCGCGGTGGACGTGTTCGCGTGGGCGTCGACGATGGTGTTCGCCGCGACGGGCCGCCCGCCGTTCGGGAACGAGTCCATCCCGATCGTGATGAACCGGATCGCGCACGAGCCGCCGCGGCTCGACGGCGTGGAGGAACCGCTGCGGGGGCTGCTCGCCGAGTGCCTCGCCAAGGACCCGGCGCGGCGCCCGACCGCGCAGAACGTGCTGGACCGCCTCGTCCGCCGCTCGCAGCAGACGGCGTCCGGCGGCGTCCCCGCGGCCACGCCCGGGCCGGTCCAGCCGCCCGCGCCCGCCGCGGTGTCGCCTGCACCCGCCGGACGCCGTCTGCTGCGAGCGGCG
>NZ_JABMCA010000068.1:0-50498 GCF_014706005.1 Actinomadura sp. RB99
TGCGCGCCGACTCCAGCCGACGCAGCTCGGCCACATCTCCATCACGTAATGCCAGAGGGGCAGCGGTTCGCATACTCCAGTCTCTCAAACAGAAAGAAACTTTTCGAGCGAAACACTAGCCGGAGTGTCACCCACCTCCCCAGCGGATCTGTCGCACGGGCCATGAGACTCGACATTGGTGGGCTGCCTGTGCCAAGGCCTACGACGTTGATGCGGGTCCTGGTCCTGAGCCGGGCGAATTGCACTTGTCGATGAAGCAGCCATCCGGGCTTGTACCGTTGCAGGCGCGCTGGGCCGTCGGCCAGCGTGCGTCGATCGTGATCGCCATGGTTCAGCAGGCGGCGCAGCCGCTCTCGTGCCTTGGCAACCAGCCGTTATCGCTGAGGACGAGCCTGTCCGTCGAGAGCTCTGCCAGAGCCCCGGGCGTGCCGGAGATGCGTGTCCGGGCTGTAGGCAGCTTCCCACCTCATGTCGGGCGGGTGATAGACCAACCTCTCGGCAAGAGGCTGGTCCGCTGAGGAGTAGGGCGGCCTGTCGTGGTACACGACCACGCGGGACAGGCACCAGACGCACCAGTGGTCCGTGATCCGGGATCCGGCGAATTCCGTGTAGGTCTCGCCTTCTCGCATGTTGTGGCCACATATCGCGCACGTGTTGAGATCCAGCCGGCAACCTGTCGTCGGCCGTATGAAACTTGCGCCTTGAGGAGTAGGGCAAGCCTAACGGCGGTCATGGGATGAGCTTGGTGAGGGTTTGGCGGGTTTGGTCGGCGAGGCTGACGGCCGAGTCAAACAGGACGCTGAACGGGACCGATGCTTGGCCGCGCTGGCAGGATCACGGGCTCGTCTTCCCGTCCTCCCTCGGCACGCCCATGGAGCCGGACAACCTCCGTCGTAGCTGGGGCCGCATCCGTGCTGCTGCGGGTCTTGGCTCGATGCGGCTGCACGACATGGGGCACACCTGCGTCTCGCTGCTCCTGGACCTCGGCGTTCCGCCGCACATCGTGCGAGAGATCGTCGGACACAGCGACATCGAGGTGACGATGACGATCTACGCACACGCGGCCCTCGACGAGAAGCGCGCGGCGCTCCGAAAGTTGGGGGATGCTCTCGGCTGACTCCTCGGTCCACGACGGCCCCGGACCTGAGTCCGGGGCCGTTTATGCGTTTGAGGGAGTCTGGGAGCCGCTCTAAGGTCGGCGGATGCGGTACCTGCCGATGTCCCTTGCGGTGGGGGCTCTGCGTCGTGGGCGGGGGATAGAGCAACTCCTCGGCGGCTTTGAGGAAGGCGGACGTCGGGGAGTGCGGTACGCCCTGATCACCCCAACCAGCAGCGGTGTCTTCTACGTAAGCTGCACCGCCGTTGAGGACACGGTGGAGTTGGATCGGCACGGCGGCCTTCTCTATCCGAACGATGACGCCTTCTACCCGGAGGACGCCGACAGAGAGGGCGCCCGGACGATAGGTACCGCCCCGACCCCTGAAGAGGCGCTGGGGCTGGCCGAGCGGGAGTTGGGCGCCGATCCGCGCTGGTGGGTCAACCTTGGGATGCTCGGTTACGAGTACAGGGACTACGTCGCGAGAGGCCGGCCGCTCGGCCCGTGGCAGCCGTCATGAGGGGCGGTTGTCGTCAAAAACGCCCCGGGCCGTGTGGCTCCGGGGCGTTTTCGCTGGTCACGAGGTGTGGGCAGGGGCGGGGTCGAACCGCCGACCTTCCGCTTTTCAGGTCACAGCGTCTGAGCGCTGTACTGACCTGCGAAAACCCAGGTCGCTCACGAGCGAGAAGCCGATAAGCGGATTGCGTTCGCCAGCAAGCTATCACGCCGTGCCACGGGTGGACCACGCAGAGCTTGCAGCGTACGAGCCTGCTGGCTGGGCCCCCTGTTGCAGAGACTCCCAGCAGCTACCACCCGACTTCTACTCCGCTGAGTTCGGACGGTGCCCGAGACGCGCCCGTGGTGGCACTGTACGAGCTGATTTCTTCGCAGCCGTCCTGCAAGGTGAGTCGTCGAGAACAAGCGGTCGGGCGCGTGTTCCTCTTCAGCGCGCAGGAGCCGGCCCGTGCGCCCACCGGCCCGATACACCTCGACCTGCTCGGTGACCGTCCGTCTTTCAGCTATAGCAATACCCCTGCCGCGTGGACGTCGGCCGAGGCTGAGCGGCTGGCAGTGTGCGCCCGTGGCTGCCGCTGGTGCCTGCTGTTGCTGTCAGCGTTGCTGTCACTCGCAGGCCGCCTGGGCTCGGCGCTTCAAACGTCGGACGTGTCGCTCATGCTGCCCCGCGCGGCTTCGCTGGGCGCGGTCGATGAGCAAGATTCGTGGGTCGGCTGCTCGCTCGTACAACTCGACTTCGAACGGGTCGGCGTCGTACTCGATGAGACGAGCCAGGGCCGCCCGATCCTGCTTGACAACGCTCATCACTCCATCAGAGTCCAATGTGGGCGAGCAGTGTGAACGACATGATGGGAGAGGCCCGTGCTCCAATCCCTTGCACTGACAGGGCTCGGCGGGCTGCTCGCAATCGTCGGAACCCTGTTGGGGCATCGCTGGCAGGCCGCTGAGGCTCGACGTAGCCGACTGGAAGGCTACCAACGCGAAGACCGGTACCGGCTGCACCAAGAGCGTCGCACGGCATATGCCGACTTCCATCTAGCCATAGGTCGCGCCCGCTCCACGATCAGAGGCATTGAGGTGGCTCAAGGGGATGACGACGGGTTTGACAAGATCAAAGGGGTGAGGAGCGATGTTTGTGCTGCCCTCGTCCCTTTATGGCATGTGGGCTCGGACGGTTCCCGCTCGTTCCGCAAGTGACCGTGACTGCCTCCTGATCACCGTGGCTAGTTGGACGCTAATTGCACGCCACCGCAGCCGCTGAGCTGCGCGTCCTCGGCCCGTTCGGAACGGCGACAGCACTCCGATCACCCGAGGGCAAGGCGGACCCGGAGCGCAGGGCCCGGCCACGGCCCGAGCACCGGAAGCCGTGCGGAAGCATCCTGAAGCCAGTGGAGCCACAGATGTGCGTCGGGCGTCCAAGCATCGCCCCTTGGAGTTGGGAGATCGCTCGTGGCCGGTGAATGGGTCGGTTTGATCGGTACCGCGATTGGTACAGGAATCGGAGCGACCACGGCCGTCGGGTCGCTGGTCATCCGAGCGCGGCAGGAAGCCTCGGCTGAGGGACGCCGGCACCTGCGCGACCAGAGAGTCAGGGGCAGGGAACGAGCCTGGGAGATCACACTCGCGGGCCTCGAAGCCCGTCGCGCTGCATACATCTCCCTCATCGAGGCCGTCACTACCTACGAACAACGCATCATGCACTTCGCCGAAGCCCCTGACAAGGTCCAGCATCCGGGATCAGAGGAGCTAATGACACGCTGCTCCGAAGACCTGAACCGGCTCTCCGCCATGGTGCCATCGATCGAGATGCATGCCCAAACCGAGGCAGTCGGTGTCCTCCTGCGCACGCTCGTCAACAACGGCCAGGCTCTACTTGCGGCGCTCGAGGATGACTACTTGGTCGAGCATGTCGATCGAATTAGCCTGTCTAGAGACGACGCAGAACGCTTGCGGAACGCTTGCCGCTGGGACCTCGGCCTGAACGGCGCGGAACCCAAACTGCCTGGTCCGGAACCAACCACTGGGTAAGCACGGGATAGGCGCCTTCTGATCCGTAGCAAGATCAGAACCGCCCAGGCATGTCCCCAGGTGCCTCCCGACCAGCGCGGCAACCTCCCACCCGTCCGCACCCGTCCACGGTCATCCGACCCCGTTGTTAGCGCCGCCGTTAGCATGCACGCCCATCCCGGAGGGTGCGCCAGCGCGAACGGCGAGCGGTGTGACAGAGGGATTCGCGCGGGCGTGCCCTCCGGCCCGCGGGGCTGGGGGCCGCGAGGCCCCCGCTTCACGCTCGCGATACCCGGCTTCCTATCGTGCGTCGGGATGCTTGTCAGCGCGGGCCGAGCCGCACGTAGTGCAGACTTTTATGTCGCAGCAGCAGTGTTCCTTCTATCTGACAGGTTGTACTCCTGTGAACCCATCCCCCAAAAATCCCGTTTGAGGTAGAACATCCGTTTTGTCTACCTCGACAAGGATGCACTGGCGCCCCAATCTGAGATAACATGTCACATTCTGTCACCAGAACTCATACACGTAACGAATGCGGGGCGTGCGACATGGTGATCAGTGAATGAGCGTCGGAGATATTCTCAGTGTTGCCGGTTTGGCCATAGCCATATGGCAGATTTGGCGAATGGGACGTATTGTAAGTGCGACCAAAAAAGCAGTTGACGACGCCACGCAACGACTTGGGGTCTATAACCTGCTATTGATAGTGCCGAAGCTGTCACGTCTTGAGCACGACATCGAGAATGCCGCAATACGGAAGAACGTCGAAGAGATGCGACGGCTCTTGCGAGAGTGGCGCGAAGCCGCTTCTTCCTTGCGGGGTATCCTGGCAAGCGATCATGCCCATAGCTCTGATCTGGATACGCTCGCTCAGGAATCAATTAATCTCGCCGCTTTAGCTAAAACGAACCTCGTTGGCAAGGAGAACGTAGACCTGCCAAACGCTACCAAGCGGGTCCGCAATTCGATTGAGAAGGTCTGTCTTGAGACTTCGATGCTGGCGTCTCGAATAACATCCACGGCCACCCCCTTCGGAGCCAGGCAGATTGGCTCCGATAGTCAGGGCTCAAATTAGGAGGACCCCAACTTGGAAAGGCGCTGGACATGACGACCTATGGACAATCCCGGCTGCATGAGCTCGTGAAACGATTGCTGCTCGCTACCGAGATGAGTGATTCCAAAGTCGAATGGCACGAATCGGACCGCCTCAACGCGTTTCACAGCACCATCGGGGGGGCAACTGTCGTAATCGCGTCCGACGACGACGACGGGAGGTACCCATACTCCCTTGAGATTCTCGATGAAGAGGGTGCGCTAATCGACTCTCTAAGATCGGGCACATATCAGGACGATAATGGCGAGTGGGCCATGAACTGGAACGATGACCTTGAGGCGCTCTACGACCGTGCGCGTCGTAGCGTGAAAAACATCGACCGAGTACTCAATGACATCATGAAGCACCTGCCAAAGCTTCCAATTCCAGACGACCCCTGGGCTCGGGGTGGTGGTGGTTTTTCGGACGACCCGCCATTCTAGCTGGGCATTATTTGACTGGAGGTGTCCGACAAACGCTGATGCGATCCAGAGGTTTACGTTACACGACCTACAGTGCTCCATTCCCGGGCGGTAGCTTGGCGCCCCTTCACAGCCAAACGAATAACTTCCTCAGACGCTCTACTGCCGTCGTCCGGCCTCTTCAGGAAGTTTCTGGATGCAGTGGCTGACTCTCTGTCTTGGCGCCCAGATGCGAAAGGGCGGACGCGCACGGCGGCGCGAGACGGGACCGGACGGAACAAGCCCGCATGCCCGGCTCGCAGAGCTGGGCGCGGCCGCCCGGCGACCCGCGTCAGCGGGGCGCCCTTGAAAACGTAGAGAAAGTTCTCATCCGGCACGGGTGCTGGCTGGCCTGCGGTTATGGATGAGCTTGATGAGGGCTTGGCTGGTTTGGTCGGCGATGCTGACGGCGACGCCTAGGCGGTTGTCGATCGTGAGGTGTGCGGCCTCGGGTGGGTCTTTGGTGTTGAGGCCGGGGGTGTATTAGTCCTAGTGGGCGAGCTTCCTCGGGACGGTGTGGTCAGGGTGGCGGTCGTGTGGGGCGCCCTGCAACCAGATCAGGAGGCACTCGGCCATACGGCGGGTGAAGGCGTCCTTGTCCAGAAAGCCCGGCTGGGCAGGTTGGACAGGAAGCGGGCGAACTCGGTCTTGCTGGCTTCCGCGCAGCTGCCGATCATGTTCGCCTCGGAGGAGTTTCCAGGCGTTGTGGGTGACGTCCCGCGGCTCGACCACATGTCTGCCGATGGTGTAGGGAGGCGAGCTTCGTTGAGGCGTCACCGTCTTATCGGCGGCGGGAAGGCGGCGGGCGGTGTGGTGGCGGGGGAATGGTGGTTAGGGTCCGGGTATGGCGCAGAACCTTGAAGTGCATGTGACGACGGGCAGTCGTGAGGAAGCGGAGAAGGTTGTGCAGGCGGCGGTCGAGGGGCGGCTGGCGGCGTGTGCGCAGATCAGCGGGCCGGTGACGTCGGCCTACTGGTGGCAGGGGAAGTTGGAGCGGGATGAGGAGTACTCGGTCGTGATGAAGACGACCGAGGAGCGGCTCGACGAGCTGGTGGCCAGGGTGATGGCTGCGCACTCGTACGACACTCCGGAGATCGTGGCGGTGCCGATCGTTGGAGGGCTTGGGGACTACCTGACATGGATCAGAGAAGAGACGGCGGCGCCGTCTTCGGACGGGTAGCGGCGTACTCGGTACGGAACTGATCGGCTGCCGGGACGTGAGAGCCGGCGAACTCGTCCACGACCTGGTCGAGGCGGTCCCAGCCGAGCGGGGCGGCCATGGCTGTGGTCGCTTCGAGGGATGAGCGGGCGTAGCGGACAGCCTCGGTAACGTCGCCGAGACGGTAGTGGGCCAGTGCCATGTCGGCTTGGACGACGCAGAGCTTCTTGATCTCTGTGGTCGGGCCGACAGAGGCTGCGACCTGTTGACTTGCTCCCATCGCGCGGTCTTCCTGGGCGATGCGTGAGTAGACCGAGAGCGTCATGGAGGCGAAGCGGGTCGGGTCGACGAAGCAGGTCCAGGGACGGGCGTTGATGTCGGCGGTGGCGTAGACATCTTCGGCTTCGCGGATGGCTTCCAGGGCTGCTCGGTGGTCGCCGATGAGGGCGGATTCCTCGGCTTTGCGGGCGAGGAGCCAGGCGCGGGTGGCGGGATCGGCGTCGCCCAGGCGCTGGAGGGCGTTGGTGGCGAGGGTGACGGCTGCGTTGTGGTTTCCGCCGGTCATGTAGGTCTGGTAGCCGCTCATGCAGGCGGCGATGGCGACGTCGCTGGTCTGCTTGGCGGCGACCCCGGCGAGGCGGGCTTGCCGTTCGGCGCGCTGGCGGTCGCCGAGTTCCCAAGCGAACCAGGCGGCGAGTACTGCTGATTCGCCGGCGGTGACGGCAAGACGGTGCCGCAGGCCGTCGGATCTGGTGGTTTCGAGGAGTGAGCTGATCTCGCCGATGTGGGTCAGCAGGGCGGGGTAGAGCTCGCGTGCTGGCAAGTGCTCTTCGAGGCGGTGGAAGCCTCTGGTGCGGTCTTCGAGGTGCTTGACGGTTTGGTCGTCGGGACGGTTCCGGCCGGTGAGCGCTCTCAGCAGGCGCTCGGCTGGTTCTAGTGCGGAGGGGCCTGCCGCGGTGACGGCGGCGAGCTGGAGCAGGGTTCTGCGGTCCACGCGCTGGTTGAGCCTTCCTACTGTCCAGGCGAGTACGAGTGGGTCGATGTGGTCTTCGGACGCGGAGACGGTCATCGGGGCGAACAGGTCGGTGTGGCGGGCGAAGAGGCGTCGGTACAGCTCGGCGTAGACGGGGCCGACCGGCTCGCCGCGCTGGTGGGCGCGGATCCGGCGGGTCATCGAGTCGAGTCCCGGAAGCTGGGCGCGCTCTTTGGAGGAGGCGAGGTCTCGCATCTCTTTCGCGAGGTGGTTCTGAGACCAGATCTTTCGTTCCAGGAGTAAGCGGATCTTGTCGGCCAGTTCCATTCGACCTTCATCATCGCGCATCGGTTCGACTCCGTCCGAACGCCTCACCTGGGCGGCATCCGCTCACGTCCGCCAGCGACCGCCCACGTCATTCAGTCTTCCCTAGCAACTGCGCCTTGTGCAGTGGTTTCTTGCTGTCACGTAACCAAACCGGACGCCCAATGCGCAACGACGCGTGACAAGGACAGGCGATGACGACCGTGACAGTGATCAGACCGCCCTATCTGGAGCTGGCCCTCACCGTGGACCGCTCTGAGGTCAGTCGATCTAGGCAGGCTGTTGCGAGAGCGCTGCGCGATCTTGGGCATACGAGCCTGGTCGACGACGCGTGCCTCATCGTGAGCGAACTGGTGACCAACGCGATCCTGGAGTCCGAAAAGCGCCTAACGTTCCTTGCGCGCGATTTCCTGACGTCCAGTCGCATCAAGCTCAAGCTCTACGCCGACAGCGGTCGAATCCTCCTTGAGGTGTGGGACGCGCTGCCGAACGAGGTTCCGCGGCTCCGGCTGCCGGATATCGGCGAGGAAGGCGGTCGGGGCCTGAACATCGTGGCGCAGTTGTCCGCGAAATGGGGCTATAGCTCCGTATGTGGCTGGAAATGCGTCTGGGCTCTGCTGGAGGCGGCACCATGATGAGCGACGGTGAACCGCGGCTCGATCTCAGCGAGGCTCGCTCTCTGATGGAAGAGCTGTCCCTGGAGCCGGCCGTTCCGTGCGGGAGCCGGCCGGACGACCCGTAACAAGCACCTCCCTCCTGCGCCGCCTACCGGCGAGCGGCGGTGCAAAGGGAGGCCCTCCGGACGGCGATTGGCACGCGGTGCGCCGCCTTGCCGCCGTCCGGAGGCTCGAATCCCCTCCGGACGGGGTTTCCAGCCCCCGAGGAATCGCCCCGTCCGGAGGCCCACTCCCCGGCCCACGTGGCATGCCCAGTGGCACCTGGGCTTCGCCGTGCAGAAAGGAAGGTGGTTCTTCGGTCGCAGGGGCCTACGCCCACTGATTGCTGATGCGGAGCAGTGCCCCGCCGAACTGCGGCCCGGATGGCGGGGGGCATCGACAGCAGGCTCCCAGGACACCCGGGCCGCAGTTCGCTCGCCATCAGTGCCGCAAGACTCAAAGGAGAAGTCGTGAGCACCATGCTGGCCCAGCCCGTCCCGATCATCGACGTCACGATGCCCGAGCCGTTCCACTCCGGCTGGAACAAGATCGACGGCGTCACCGTGGACGACACCCGCCTCACCATCAACCCGGCGGCCTACTTCTTCCGGTACGAGAACCCGAGCTGGCTGGTCTGCGACTGGGCCGGCGTCGAGGCCGAGTTGCTCCCGGCGGTCGAGACGCCCGACGCCACCATCGAGCAGATCGCCCTCGAGTACGTCAAGGCGCACGGCAGGATCACCGACGACCCGGCCGAGGTCCTGCGGGTGGCGTGGAAGGTCAACGCCTGGCAGTTCCGGGACGAGCACCTGAACGACCGGGGCCTGGCGGCGCTCGGCGTCCGCAGCGAGCACCTGCGGATGCTGCGCGAGTGCTGCACGCTCATGGCCCTCAACCGGGTCGAGAAGGACGGCACGATCACCAACGTCGGGCCGGCGTGGATGTTCCCCATCGCCTGCAAGGTCGTCTACGAACTGGACCAGGAGGGCGCCCGGCTCCTGGACGAGTTGTACCACGGCACCTGGTTCGACGAGGCCCGGCGCGTCGAGGCCGTCAAGGCCAACGCCGCACTGGGCGGCAAGCTCGTGCACGGGTGCCAGTCCCAGGCGGACATGCGCGGCGGGTGCGTCGTGCCGTTCGGCGCGGACCTCGCCGAGTTCCACCGCGAGCTGGCACAGTTCGGGGATGACTGGATCGAGCGGGTGGAGTCCTGTGGCCGGTGACGACTACGGGCCCGAGGGGGCGGACACGCTGTCTGCCCCCTCGGGGGTCCTGCACGCGCTGATCACGTCGGCGGGTTTGGCGACTCGTCCGGTCAGCCGCGAACCGCTCCACGTCTGGGACATGTCGGCCGTCGAGCGGGTTTGCCTCGCGGACGGTGGGTCGGTCATCTGCAAGACGGCGCGCGAGCCGTTCACCCGAGAGGCCGAGGTCCTGCGGTACGCGAAGGTCCATGAGGTGCCTGTGCCTGCGGTGCTAGCCGCGATTCGTACCACGGACGGTCATCTCGCCATGGTGCTGGAAGACCTGGGGTCGGCGCCGGACGAGGACGCGCCGATGAGCGTCGGAGCGCACGCGGCTGTCCAGGTGCACCGCTGCCCGCCAATGGTCGGCCTCACTGCTCTCGATGCTGCCGCTCTGGCTGCTCTGCCGAGCCGTGCTCATCGCTGGCTGGAGACGCTGCACTCGGCTGGACGATGGACGAACACCGCCGAGATCCGACAACTGCTGGAGCGACTCGACGCAGTCAGCGAACGCCGTGCACAGGGTGTGGATATCCCGCCGTACGGCCTGTGTCACAGCGAGTTCCACCCCACATCCCTGCACGTCGGCGCAACCGGTGTGAAGATCCTCGACTGGGCGAGAGCCTTCAACGGGCCTGGCCTGCTGGACCTGGCGTCCTGGGAGGACACTCCGAAACCGCTCGACACCGAAGCCGTGGCCCGGATGATTCGCGCCTACATCGCGGCGGGCGGAAGCGAGCATGCTGCGGCAGAGCGCGGCGGATTGCCTGCTGAGAAGTGGGCTGGCGGCTGGCACCGCGTATGGATCTGCGAGTGGTACCTACAGCAATGCGTCCGCTGGATGCCCGATCCTGCAAACGACGCGGCGACTCAGCGCACGGTCTTGAGGCACCTGACGGAGGCAGCGCGATGCCTGACGCAGTGAGCAACGTCCATCCGTCCACACGGCTCGCTCTCCCCGGGGGAGGCGCCGCGGACATCGACCTGAAGATGGTCCCGCTCGTCCAGGCGCTCTGGGCGATGGGACTGCGCACGGCCGGGTGCTGCCAGGACCTCGGCGAGTCCACAGCTCTCAGCGGGGACGGCGCCGGGCGCGAACGCTTCGGCCAGTATTACCGAGGCCGGGCCTGGCTGAAGATGCCTGTCGAAGACGGCCGAATCATGCTCGCGCGCTTCGCCGAGCACCCCCGGTTCCGTGATCGCTTCAACCGCTGGACCCGCCCGGACGCCTGGGAGAGCTACGTGTACCTGCTCGCGGACGACAACGACGTCCAACTCTCCGCCTGGGCCCAAATCCACTTTCCCAACGACCAGCTCGACGAGGCGACCACCACCCTCGCCAACCTCCTGTGAACAGTCGATGCGATCCAGGCCAGCCCTCCAACTTGAAGGCCCGCCGTCACGCCGCCTGTCCTCCATGAGAAGGCCAGAGAACTCGGTTCGGCCGGAAGGCCGTCAGTGATGGAACCGCGCCCGGTTCCATCGCATAAGACGTGCGTTATCCATTTCTTGCCCCGCCTGGGGTTGGCGGTGCTGCCTGCACGACTGTAGGGGGCGCCTGATGCCCGCCCGCCGCAGGCTGCGCGGGGCAAGATATGGATTTCGTGCCTTTAAAGCGCACCGAGCGCGGTGCTCTGCCGTGAGGCCGGGGATCGGGCGCGATCCCGGATGCGATGCTGTCCGCAGGCAGGTCGGCTGACCTCGGATTCTGGCGACAGGACGGGACGCAGAACCGCCATCCCTCCAGAGCAAGCATGAGCAGGGCCGAGATGGGAACTGAGACTCCCTCAGCGGGACAACGCAGATAACGCTCCGTCAGGAGCGCGGAGGGAGCGGGAACTCTCCGCCGCCGCTTCGTCCGGGGGCCGGACGGCTGTCCGCTCGCGCGGACGGCGTCGGCCGAAGCGCGGACGGCTTCGGCCGAACTGCGGACGGCTCGTCCGCCGTGCGGCGGACGAGCGGACGGGGCGGGCCGACTCGCGGACAATCACCTGCTACAGGGCAGATAAGGCGAGCAATGAGATAACGGGAACGTCGGATATGCACACCTCAGGTGAGTGCAACACGCCTTGTGTATGCGGACGTTGACCGTCGCTGTTGTGCAATGCATCGTCGGGTAGTCGCCTTAAAGCGATGGCGCCTAAACGCCGCGAAGTCACACGACGGCAGCCAGGTGTCCGACCGAAGTCAGCGGCAGAAGGGAGACAGCTCTGCTCATACACAATGCAGGACAGGGGGACTGTGGCGGGGATCGACAAGCGGATCGCTGTGCTTGTGTCCTGGAGCAAGACCGGGGATCGAAAGCAGCGCACGAAGCCAGGGCGGGACGCGTTCCTGGCGCGGTTCGAGCGAGAGGTTGACCCGGAGGGCGTGCTTCCGGTGGAGGAGCGACGGCGGCGGGCCGAGTTGGCCAAGCGGGCCTACATGCTGCGGCTGGCCAAGCGGTCGGCGCAGGTGAGGAAGAAGGTCTGACCTGCAGCGAAGCCCCGGCGCGTGATGCGCCGGGGCTTCGTCGTGACGTTGGTCAGTCCTCCATGATGCGGTCGTAGGTGCGGCGGGCTCGGGTGCTGGCCGCGCTGCGGCCGTAGCGGCGGAGCATCTGGGGTGATGACCAGCCGTTGAGTTCCATGAGGTCGCCTTCGGCGCCGCCCTTGTCGAGCCAGGTGTGGGAGAAGTGGTGGCGGAACTTGTGCGGATGGACGGCGACGCCGCATTCCTCGCCGCGGCGGACGACCATCTGGTAGATGCCGTTGGCCGTCATCGGTGGACGGTTGTTGGTGCCCAGCCACAGGTGGCGGCTGGAGGCGTAGGTGTGCTTGGCGCGGACCCGGATGTAGCGGTCGATGGCTCGGGCGGACGGGTGCCCGAAGCGGACGATGCGCTGCTTGTTGCCTTTGCCTGTGACGAGGAGTTCGCGGCGCATCAGGTCCAGGTCGCTGCGATCGGGGTCGTCGGGTTCGTAGATGATGCCGGCGAGTTCGGACAGCCGCAGGCCGGTCGCCTTGAACAGCGACAGGATGGCGAAGTCGCGGCGCTGGGTGAAGGTCTTCCCTTCGCAGTGCTTGAGGAGCTTGGTGAGTTCGTCGTCGGTGAAGACCGGGACGACCTTCTCGCCGACGGCGGGCGGACGGAGCTTCGCCATCGGGTTGGGCAGCTCTTCGTCGGTGGACCACCACTTGAAGAACTGCTGCAGCGCCCGGTACTGGTTGTTGGCGTAGCTGTCGGAGTAGGTGTTGAGCAGCCAGACCGTCCAGGCACAGACGTCGTCGGCGGTGACGTCGTCCCAGTCGGTGTGGTCGGTGTTGCGTCGAAGATGCTCGGCCGCGAACCACTGCGCCGCTTCGGCGTAGGTGCGGACGGTCTTCGGGGACTTCCCCTCGGCGTTGAGATGCAGGGTGAACGAGTTGATCGCGGGCTGGAAGGCGCCTGCTCGGAGGTCCTTCGGACGCCGCGTACGCGCGGTACCCATTGGAGTGAGAGTTTTCCTCTGTTCGAGCGGTGTACACCGGAAGTGATCAATCCGTTACCGGTGTTTCCGCTGGTCAGAGGACCAAGGTGGGCAGGGGCGGGGTCGAACCGCCGACCTTCCGCTTTTCAGGCGGACGCTCGTACCGACTGAGCTACCTGCCCAGGACGCGCGTCGGCGCGTCTGGCGGTCCTGACGGGATTTGAACCCGCGGCCTCCACCTTGACAGGGTGGCGAGCACTCCTAGCTGCTCCACAGGACCTTGCTTGCCTCGAGCTTAGCGGCTTCGGGGCGGTGGCCTGACCGGCTGGGCTGCCGGTCTTTGGCGACGTCCGAGAGCATACGCGATGCCCGAGGACGGCGCCAACTCGTTAACGGCGGCGAGTGAGGCGGGCGGGATGGGGGAGGACGGGGGGACACGGAGCGTATGGGGTGTGTTTCGCTTTCGGGGGTCCGGTTCCTAGTCTGACCGGGCCAGAGCCGTCCCCTGAGGGGCGGCCGTCGACGTGAGAGGCAAGGAACGCGTGGTCGCAAAGCTCCCAGACCAAGCGGACGGCTATCAGCGCGGGCTCGGGACCCGCCAGATCCAGATGCTGGCCATCGGCGGCACCATCGGCACGGGGCTGTTCCTCGGCGCCGGGGAGAACATCGCCAAGGCCGGCCCGAGCCTCGTGCTGACCTATGCCGTCGCGGGACTGATGCTGTTCTTCGTCATGAGGGCGCTCGGTGAGCTGCTCACCTACCGGCACGCGGAAGGGGGTTTCGCCGGGTACGCCCGTGAGTTCCTGGGCCCGTTCTGGGGGTACGCCACGACGTGGACGTACTGGATCATCTGGGTGACGACCGGGATGGCCGAGCTGACGGCCGCCGGGAAGTACGTCCAGAAGTGGTTCCCGGGGGTCGAGCAGTGGCAGACGGCGCTGGTGGCGCTGGTCGTGCTGTTCGTGGTGAACCTGATCTCCGTGAAGCTCTTCGGCGAGCTGGAGTTCTGGTTCGCGATGATCAAGGTCGCGGCGATCGTGATGATGATCCTGGTGGGGATCGGGGTGCTGGCCTTCGGGTTCAGCGACGCGGGGAGGTCGGCGAGCGTCGCGAACCTGTGGGACCACGGCGGGTTCTTCCCCGAGGGGATCAGCCCGACGCTGATGACGCTGCAGATGGTGATGTTCGCCTACCTGGGCGTCGAGCTGGTCGGGGTGACGGCGAGCGAGGCGAAGGACCCGGAGAAGAACATCCCGCGGGCGATCAACGCGCTGCCGGTGCGGTTCGCGCTGTTCTACCTGCTGTCGCTGCTGGTGATCATGGCGGTGGTGCCGTGGACGGCGTTCAAGGGCGGGGCGAGCCCGTTCGTGCTGGCGTTCGACAAGATCGGCATTCCGGGCGGCGCGGACATCGTCAACTTCGTGGTGCTGACGGCGGCGCTGTCGTCGTGCAACGCGGGCGGCCTGTACTCGACGTCGCGGATGCTGCGGACGGCCGGGGTCAACGGGGACGGGCCGCAGGCGCTGGCGAGGCTGAACGGGCGGGGCGTGCCGGTGCTCACCGTCGTCATCTCGGCGCTCGTCATGGGCGTCGGCGTGGTGATCAACGCGGTCGTGCCGGACAAGGCGTTCGAGTACATCACCTCGGTGTCGACGGGTGGCGCGATCCTGGTGTGGAGCGTCATCCTGGTGGCGCACATGGCGTACCGGCGGAAGGCGGCGGCCGGGCTGCTGCCGAGGGCGCCGTACCGGATGCCATGGGCGCCGTACACCAACTGGCTGGTGCTGGCCTTCTTCGCGTTCGTCACGGTGACGATCGCGTGGGAGGCGGACACCCGGGTCGCGCTGTACGTCATGGCCGGGTGGCTGGTGCTCGTCCTCGCGGGGTGGCCGCTGGTGTGGCGGAGCTCGCAGCGGCGGGCGCCGGCGGACGTCGCGATCGCGGAGGAGAGCACCACCGCCTAGTGCGATGATTTCCGTGGGACCCCGGGACGGAGGCGCAGGTGTCCAGGACGGTGGCGCGCGGACTTCTCCCCGGGGTGCCCCGGACGAGGCTCGAGATGCGGGTCCGGTGGGTGCTCGCGGTCGTGGTGGTGGTCGCGAACATCGTCGGCGGCCTGGTGGTGCTGCTGTTCGCGACGTTCGTGGTGCCGGACCCGCCGCTGCGCGATCCGGAGCACGTGCACCTGGTGAACGCGATCGCCTTCTTCGGCTATCCGGTGGTGGCGGGCCCGGTCGCGCTGCTGGCGGGGCTGTGGCTATGGCGTCCGGTGGTGAGCCTGGTGCGGGGCGGCCATATGCCCGACCAGGCGGAGGGGCGGGCCGTCCTGCTGGGGCCGCTCCGGCTGACGTTCCTGGTCGGCGCGCTGTGGGGGGTCGGCGCGGCGGGCTGGGCGGCGCTGGACGTGGTGCTGTTCACCGGCCGGCTGGCGGTGAAGACGGGCCTGACGTGCCTGCTCGGCGCGGCGACGACCTGCACGATCGTGTACCTGCTGTCGGAGCGGCTGCTGCGTCCGGCGGCGGCGCTGGTGCTGGCGGCGGAGCGGCCGCGCAGGTTCCGGCTGCCGGGGGTGACGACGCGGGTGATGCTCGCGTGGGCGCTCGGGACGGCGATCCCGGTGTTCGGGCTGATCTGCGTGGCGGTCGCGGCGCTGGCGGCGCCGGACATCGACGTCACCCAGCTCGCGATCACGATCCTCGGGCTGGGCGGTGTGGCGATCGCGGTCGGCATGTACGTGACGTACATGGCGACGCGGGCGATCGCGGACCCGATCAAGTCCGTCCGGACGGGGATGGCGCAGGTGGAGCGGGGCGACCTCGGCGCCGAGGTGGCGGTGTACGACGCGAGCGAGGTCGGGCAGCTGCAGGCGGGCTTCAACCACATGGTGGCGGGGTTACGGGAGAACGAGCGGCTGCGGGACCTGTTCGGCCGGCACGTCGGCGAGGAGGTCGCGGGGCTGGCGCTGGAGCGCGGCGACATCGAGCTGGGCGGTGAGACGCGCGAGGTGGCGGTGCTGTTCGTCGACCTGACGGGGTCGACGCGGCTCGCGGACACGCGCGGCCCGGACGAGGTGGTGGGGCTGCTGAACCGGTTCTTCGGCGTGGTGGTGGCGGTGGTGGCGCGGCACGGCGGGTGGATCAACAAGTTCGAGGGGGACGCGGCTCTGGCGATCTTCGGGGCGCCGACGGAGCTGGAGGACTCGGCGGGCGGGGCGCTCGGCGCGGCGCGGGAGCTGGCGGTGCGGCTGCGCGCGGAGGTGCCGACGCTGGACGCGGGGATCGGCGTGTCGGCGGGCCCGGTGGTGGCCGGCTACATCGGTGCCGAGCAGCGGTTCGAGTACACGGTGATCGGCGACCCGGTGAACGAGGCGGCGCGGCTGAGCGACCTGGCGAAGACGTCGCCGGGGCGGGTGCTGGCGTCCGGGACGGTGGTGGAGCTGGCGCACCTGGCGGAGTCGGACGAGTGGGAGTTCGGCAGGTCGGTGACGCTGCGCGGGCGGAGCCGCCCGACCCGGCTGGGCGCGCCGAGGCCGCCGAGGGCGCCGGTGGTGCCGGAGCCGGCGCCGGCGCCGGACGCGGAGGAGCCGCGGCGCGTCCGGTTCCCCCGCCCGCTGCGCCCGTTCCGGCGCGGAGGGCGGGTGCTGCTGGGGGCGCTGGTGCTGGCGAAGGCGGCGAAGAGCGCGAGGTCGGGCGGGGCCGGGCCGCGAGAGGAACCGCCGCAAGGCGACGCGTGAGTCGATCTGGGGAAATGGCCGTGTCCGGCTCGTATCGCACGCTCCGGTTGCGTAATGTCACCCTGTGTACATGGTCTGCTACTGACTCGTAACCCGGGTGTCATCGGCCGGATCGATGGTCGAGGGCAGGCAACCCCCGGCTCCCCGAGAGGTGACAATGTCCCGTCGGCATGGTCTCGCGTTCACGGTCGTCCTGACCGCGGCCGTGAGCACCGGTTCCGCGACGGCGGCCGCCGCCGAACCGACTCCCCTCCTCCCGCCCCGTACCGCCCTCGCTCCCGTGCCCGTCGTCCCGGTCGTCCCGATGGCCCGGGGGGAGGCGGCGGCGCACAGGGTCCTCGACGTGGGGCACCGCGGCGCGTCCGAGTACGCGCCGGAGAACACCATCGCGTCGTTCAAGCAGGCGAGGGCCCGGCACGCGGACATGTTCGAACTCGACGTCCAGCAGACCAAGGACCACAAGCTGGTCATCATGCACGACTCCACGCTGGCGAGGACGACCGACGTGGAGCACGTCTACCCGAAGCTGAAGCCCTGGAAGGTCTCGCAGCTCACGCTCAAGCAGATCAAGAAGCTGGACGCGGGGTCGTGGTACGCCAAGAAGTACAAGGGCGAGCGCGTCCCGACGCTGGACGAGGTGCTGGGCGCGATGGGCGGCACCGGCGCCGGCATGCTGCTGGAGCTGAAGAGCCCCGCGCTGTACCCGGGGATCGAGGGGCGGGTCGCCGCGGCGCTCAAGCGGCACCGGTCGTACTGGCTCGGGGCGAAGGGCGCGCCCGCGCAGAGCCGGCTGGTGGTGCAGTCGTTCGACTGGCCGTCGGTCAAGCGGTTCCACAAGGACCTGCCCGGCGTCCCGACGGCCCTGCTCGGCATGCCGAAGGCGAAGGACCTGAAGAAGGTCGCCGCGTACGCGGACCTCGTCAACCCGTCCTACGGCGAACTGACGAAGTCCTACGTCAAGCAGGTCCACGCCGCGCACCTGCGGCTGCTCACCTGGACCGTCAACAGCAAGACGAAGATGGCCAAGGCGGTCGATCTCGGGGTGGACGGCGTCGTCACCAACAAGCCGGACGTCCTGCACACCGTCCTCAAGGCGAGCGCCTAAGACGGCACCGCTTTCAAGAGAGGGAGGGCAGCGCGGCCCGGGCGCGGGCGATCAGCGCCCGCGCCGCCGGGCCGCGCGGCCCCTCCGCCCGCCACGCCAGCGCGATCCGGCCGCGCAGCCGGGGCCGGACGATCGGCATCGACGCCAGTTCCGCCCGGATCGCGGTGGCGGACTCCGGCAGGACCGCCACCCCCAGCCCGTGCGCGGCGAGCTGGGCGAGGACGGGCGGCTCGCCGGCCTCGAACGCGATCCGCGGGCGCAGGCCGGCCGCCGCGCACGCCTCGTCCAGGACGGCGCGCAGCCCGGTGCCCTTCGGCAGGCTGACGAGGTCCTGCTCGGCGAGCGTGCGCAGCGTGATCGACGAGCGCCCGGCCAGCGGGTGGTCGCGGGACATCGAGGCGAACAGGTCCTGCTCGATGACGGGCTGGACGGCGATCCCGGGCGGCGGCTCGGCGCCGAGGCTGAGGAACGCGAGGTCGGTGCGCCCGGCGAGCAGCGCCTCGGCGAGCGACGCCGACTCGTCCTGGACGACGGTGATCTCCACGTTGGGGTGGTCGCGGTGGAACCCGGCGAGCAGGCCGGGCAGGTCGAGGGAGGCGATCCAGTCGATGGTGCCGATGGTGACGTGCCCGCGCAGCAGGCCGGTCAGCTCGTCCACCGACAGCTTCGCGCCCTCGACGGCGGCGAGCGCGGCCCGCGCGTAGGGCAGGACGGCGGCGCCGACCTCGGTCAGCCGGACGGTCCGCCCGGAGCGGTCGAGCAGCGGCTGCCCGAGCTCGCGTTCGAGCTGCCGGATCTGCGCGCTGACGCCGGGCTGCGCGACGTGCAGCTTCGCGGCCGCCTTGGTGAAGCTCGCCTCCTCGGTGACCGCCACGAAGTACTCCAGCTGGCGAAGCTCCATAACCGGGGATGCTAACAGCGAGACCATCCAGCTCTTGGACTTCTGGCCGACTCGGGACGCACCCTGGTGGCATGCGCGCAGAATCTCCCGGTTCGGCGGAGGCGTCCGCGCCGGCGGCGCCGGCCGGCCCGGCGGACGCGTGGGGCACGCTCGCGGTCGCGGCCGTCGGGCTGTTCCTCGCCGTCGTGTCCACCACGGTCGTCAGCGTCGCGCTCCCGACGATCGGGCGCGACCTGCACGCGGGGCCCGCGGCGCTGCAGTGGGTCGTGGACGCCTACGTGCTGATCTACGCGAGCCTCCTCGTCGCGGGCGGCACGCTCGGCGACCGCCTCGGCCGCAAGGGCCTGTTCATGGCCGGGACGGCGGTGTTCGGCGCGGGCTCCCTGGTCACCGGCCTCGCCCCGGCCACCGGGCCGCTCCTCGCCGGGCGCGTCCTGCAGGGCCTCGGCCCCGCGCTGCTGGTGCCGGGCAGCCTGACGCTGGTCAGGACGGTGTTCGAGGACGGCCGGCGCCGCGCGATGGCGATCGGGCTGTGGTCCACCGCGTCCGGGCTCGCGCTGGCGGTCGGGCCGCCGCTCGGCGGGGTGATCGTCGCCGGGCTCGGCTGGCGGTGGGTGTTCCTGCTGAACGTGCCGCTCGCCGCCGTGCTGGTCGCCGCCGCCGGACGGTTCGTCCCGCGCGTCCCCCGGCCGGACGCGGCGCGCGGGCCGTTCGACTGGCCGGGCGCCGTGCTGACCACCGCCGGGGTGGCGCTGCCGGCGTTCGCGGCCATCCAGGGGCAGGACGAGGGCTGGACGTCGGCGCCCGTCCTGCTCGCCTTCGCCGGCGGGGCCGCCGCGCTCGCCGGTTTCGCCTGGTGGGAGCGGCGCGCCCCGCAGCCCTTGGTGGACGTGACGCTGTTCCTGCGGCCCCGGTTCGCCGCCGCGAACCTGGTGGCGCTCGTGGTGTTCTTCGCGTTCGTCGGCGCGATCGTCTACTTCAGCGCGTTCTTCCAGCAGGTCCAGGGCCGCTCGCCGGCCGGCGCGGGGCTGGAGGTGTCGGCGATCGGCGTCGCCTACGCGGTGGCGGCGACGCTGTCGGGGCGGCTCGTCCACCGGGTGGGGGAGCGGGCGCCGCTGGTCGCGGGCCTGCTGGTCGGCGGCGGCGCGACGCTCGGGCTGCTGCGCCTCGCGCCGGGCACCGGGACGGGCGCCGTCTGGTGGGACTTCGCGCTGCTCGGCGCGGGGATCGGGCTGTGCGGGACGCCGGTTACCACGATCGCGATGTCGGCGGTGGACGCGTCGCGGGCCGGGATGGCGTCCGCGGTGACGAACGCGCTGCGGCAGGTGGGGCAGGTGTTCGGCGTCGCGGTGCTCGGCGCCCTGGTCTACGCGGGCCTGCCGGACGGCGGCGCGCCGGGACGGCTGGACACGGGGGAGGCGGCGGCGTTCGTCCGAGGGCTGCACCACGCGCTGTGGACGTCGGCGGCGGCGCTGCTGGCGGTGGCGGCCGTGGCGGCGGTCCTGTGCGCCCGCGACCGGCCGGCCCATGATCGGACGGCCCGCGACCGGCCGGCTCATGATCGGACGGCCCGCGACCGGCCGGCTCATGATCGGCCCGCCGCCGCGCCGGGCAGCCGCGAACGATCTCGCCGCGGCAGGTGAGAACATCATCCTCGCAGGTCAGCGGCTGGTCATGGGCAACCATTTCTTTTGTCTCTCTTGGGTGCCGGGCGCCCGGCGCGAGGACTGAATCCGGTCCAGCGGGTGATTACCTCACCTGCGGGAGGTCGGGTGTACGGACGGCGCACATGGTCCATACGGGTGCGGATGACCGTGATTGCCGCGACGGTCGCCGCCCTGATCTGCGCCGTGCTCATCGCCATGATCGTCGTCGGGGTGCGCGGCCGCGCCACCGAGTACAAGCGCAACCAGGCCCTCTCCGCCGCGATGAGGGTCGCCGAGGAGTTCCGCCGGCGGCCGGTGCACGGCCAGGTCGGCGCGCCGCACGGCATCGCCGTCCAGGTGCTGGACGCGCGGAACGGCGTGGTCGCCGGGACCCCGGGCGTGCTGACCGGGCCGCCGATGGCCACGTTCCGGCCGGGCGCCGCGACCGGCTTCAAGGACGCCCAGGTGCTCTGCCCGCCGGCCGGCCTGCGCGGCTGCCACTGGGTGATCGACTTCTCCGTCCGGCTGCCGTCCGGGGAGTGGCAGGTCTACGCCGCCGCGCCGAACGTCCCCTGGTTCGTCAGCGGCGGGCTGATCACCTTCGTGATCAGCGTGGGCCTGCTGCTGGTGCTGCTGGTCGCGCTGCGCACGTGGCGGACCGTGGACCGCACCCTCGCGCCCGTCGACGGGATCCGCCGCGAGCTGACCGAGATCACCGCGAGCAAGTCGGGCCGGCGGGTCACCGTGCCGGAGAACCGGGACGAGATCCGGCGGCTCGCCGAGGCCGTCAACGCGACCCTCGACCGGCTGGACGCGGCGCTCGCCAAGCAGCGCGGCTTCACCTCCGACGCCTCGCACGACCTGCGCAGCCCGATCGCCGCCGCGCGCACACAGCTGGAGGAGGCGCTGCTGTACGCCGACGACACCGACTGGCCGCGCACCGCCCGGACCGTCCTGCAGACCCTGGACCGGCTGCAGGCCATCGTCACCGACCTGCTGCAGCTCGCCCGGCTGGACGCGGGCGCCTGGCAGGACACCGAGACGATCGACCTCGCCGCCATGGTCACCATCGAGCTGGCCCGCTCGGACCGCAGCAAGCGGATCGTCCCGCACCTCCAGGAGGGCGTGCAGCTGCGCGGCGACCGGCTGCGGCTGGTCCGGCTGTTCACGAACCTGCTGGACAACGCCGAGCGGCACGCCGAGTCGCAGGTGGACGTCACCGTCCGCGACGAGGACGGCGTCGCCGTCCTGGAGGTGCTGGACGACGGCGCCGGCATCGCCGAGGAGGATCGCGAGGTCGTCTTCCAGCGGTTCGCGCGGCTCAAGGCCGGCAAGGCCCGCGACGCCAACGGCACCGGCCTCGGCCTCCCGATCGCCCGCGAGGTCGCCAAGGCGCACGGCGGCACGCTGAAGGTCGAAGACAGCGACCGCGGCGCCCGCTTCGTCCTGCGCATCCCGCGCGAGCCCTGACCGGCCGCACGAGCCCGATCGGCCGCGCGGCCCCGGTCGGTCGTGCGAGCCCGATCGGCGGCGTGGGCGCCGATCAGGGGGGCGGTTCCCGGCGGCCGCGCGGGCGCCGGTCAGTCGCGGGGACCGCCCTCCGCGACCCGGATCCAGCCCTTGAGCCGCGACTCCTTCACCCGGCACGTGAACGGCGCGTAGCGCGCGGCGTCGTGGCCGGGCGCGTGCGCGAGCACCGTCTCGTACACGAACGCGGACGCGACGAAGGCGAGGTCGGCGCGGGTCTCGGCGAGGCGCTGGCGGAGCGGGCGGGCGTCCAGCAGCCGGGCCGCGTGGATCACCGACGAGCCGGACACGCCCTGCGGGTCGGCGGTCACCGGCCCGACGTGCAGCGCCACCCGCAGCTGGATGCGGACGCCCTCCGGCGCGGTCCGGTTGTGGCGGCGCAGCGACGCGGCGAGCCGCGCGACGACCGGCTCGACGGCGGCGGCCGGGGTCTCGGGCGGGACGATGATCAGGGCGCCGTCGCCGCGGTCCTCGCGGTGGCACTCGTCCCAGGGGACGTCGGAGTCCGCGAACGCCTCCCACAGCAGCTCGTACATGATCCGACGCACCTCCAGCCGGTCCATGTCGGTGCGGTACGGCGCGCTGAAGGACGCTATGTCGACGAACATGATGGAGCACATGTGGCCCGTCCACGGCCGTCGCGCTGGAGGCTCCTTCAGGGCGGTGGCGTACGCGCCTACAGGGACGGACATGGGCTGCGTCGGCTGTGAGTAGGAAGGGACCACGCGCAGCGCGGGCTCCGGCGCGCGCGCAGCAGACGTGCCGTTCGCGCCGTACTCAACGTACGCCGCGTACGGGGACAGGACGCCGTCGTCGTCGTACGGCGTGATGGCGGCGTAGGCGCTCGTCCCGGTGTACGGGTCGAGGGCCGTCGCGGCGGTGCGGGCCTGCCCCTGCGCCGGGAACACGCGCTCGGTGAGCCGGTCGTACACCTCCTTCTCCACCAGGGCGACCACCCGCGGGTGCGCGGTCAGGTAGGCGGCGAACTCCCGGGTGGTCATCCGCAGGGCGCGGACGGTGTCGACCGCGACGACGGTCGCCGACCGGCGCCGCAGCAGCAGCGCGGCGCGCTCGCCGATGATGTCGCCGGGGCCGCGGAACGCGACGATCCGCTCGCCGCCGTCCCGGTCGACGCAGATGCGGACCGCGCCGGAGCGGATCACGAGGAGGTGGTCGGCGGCGTCGCCCTCGCGCCACAGCACCTCGCCGATCGGGTACTCGGCGTCGTGCGCGGCCGCGAGGAACGCGGCCTGCTCCAGCGGCGCGAGCGAGGCCCAGAACCCCGGCCGCGCGGGAGGCCGCGGGCCGCCCCGCTCGGGGCGGGGCGTCCCGTCGGCCGCGGACCGTGCCACGGAGCCCGCCGTGCCGCCCGCGGCGGCGTGGGACACGACGGGCCGGGTGGCTCCGCCCGCCGCTGTGCGGAGGGCGGCGCCGGCCGTGGAGAACGCGGCGGCGTCGGGGTCGTGCACGTGCGTGCGCTCGTCCATCACCACCCCCGCCTCGGGACGGCCCGGCCGGCGGCGGCCGGGCGCGGGCTCCAGGACGGAAGGGGCGGGACGTGCGGGGAGGAGTGCCGGTGAATGAGGAGAAAGACAAAGGTCGGGGGACGGTTCTGTATTTCTGACATGTCGATGAACCCCATGCCTCGAATCGCGTCTCCGGGCAACGCCGTGCCATTGCGTCCTCAGTGCCGGGGGCGGCGGGAGAGGACGGGCCGATGCCGAAGTCGCGTTCACCTATGGCCCATGCCGCGTGATCGCGGTTAGACTGGGGGCGTCCGCAGAGCACGTTTCACCAGGTCAGTACGGTGTTCCCGCATCTGCGCAGGAGGGCCCGCAGACCCGGTGCGAGGTGCCCGGCGGTGCCGAGGAGTCGCCTCCCGCCTTTTCGGCCGATCGTCTTGGCTCGCAACCGGTGATCGTCCGAAGGCGGGGGCGACTCTTTCTGTTCTTATGGAATTACCGAAAAAGCGCCGTTCCGTGGATCGCCTCCCCGTGCTCCCCGTCCGGCGGCGCTGCCCGAGCCGCCGGGTCGTGCGGTTCCGTTCTCGCTCCCGTCCACCGGGCGGCCGCGGAGGCCCCCGCCGCGTCTTCACCCTGTGTCAGGATCGTGTCTGTTATGAGGTAGCGAGCCGCCCTCTTGCGGGAAGGTTGCTGCTATTCTGCTACCTAGCACATTACAACATAGTCTACCGACATACAGCACGCCGAAACCTGCTGATCGTCTGAAGATTCCGGGTCACCGCGGACATCGGGCCTTGACGCCCCCGCTCGACCGGTGAGTCAGGTGTCGGAGTGTTGGCATGCGTCCTGACATCTTGCTCTCTGCCAGGTAGCATGCGGTGAGGTGGCGACAACTACGCAGAGTGAGCCGTCATATGACCAGTGATCAGGGGCCCATCGTCCAGAGCGCGCTGCTGCGCACCGAGCTCGTCCGCCTCCGCAAGGAGAAGGGGCTGACGCAGGAGCAGGTGGTCCGGCAGCTCGAATGGTCCCCGTCCAAGCTCATCCGGGTCGAGGGCGGCAAGAACGCCATCACCCGGACCGACCTGCAGGCCCTCCTCAACGTCTACGAGGTGACCTCGGAGGGGCGCCAGGAGCGGCTGCAGGCGCTGGCGCGCGGCGCCCGCGAGCCGGCCTGGTGGAACGCCTACCGGGGCGAGTTCGACCCGAACTTCCTCAACTACGTGGGGTACGCCGCCGGCGCCGCCTACATCCGGCACTTCCACGGCTCGGTGATCCCCGGGCTCCTGCAGACCCGCGAGTACGCGGAGGTCCTCGCGACCGCCAAGGTGTCCCCGCAGGCGCGGGCGATGGGCGTGAAGCTGCGCATGCAGCGCAAGGAGGAGCTGGCCAAGCGCGAGCACCCGCCGCGCCAGCTCTACATCGTCGACGAGGCGGTCATCCGCCGCCATGTCGGGATCAAGGCCGACCCGGGGATCATGCCCGCCCAGCTGCGCGCCATCGCGGACCAGGCCGAGTCCGACGACCTGCTGACCGTCCGGATCATCCCGTTCAGCGCGGGGGCGCACCTCGGCCTCGAAGGGCCGTTCACCCTGCTGGAGTTCGACGGCGACCTCGACGACGTGCTGTTCCTCGAGGGCCGGTCCGGCAGCAGCGCGATGATCACCGGCGAGGACGACCGGATCACCGAGTACCGCGACACCTTCGAGCTGCTGCTGGACGACGCGCTCTCCGCCGAGGAGTCCATCGCGCTGCTCCGCCGGACCGCCGAGGACCTGATGGCCTGACGCCCCTTTCCCGTGGAGCGAATCGACCGCGACGGGAGGTGACGCCCTTCCGGCCCCAACCCCGGCCCGAGTGGCCCGCATAGCACGCAGCGTGATCTTGTGTTCCCTTGTAGGCGGGATAACTGGAACCGTTTACACTCGTGATCGGGAAAATTTCCACAAGGTCGTGGTTCGCTGTGCCCTGCTTGGCTTCTCGCCGACGGGTGCCCCCGGCCCGATCGGTCGCGAGGCGGTACCGCCGGCACCGAATGGAGGGTTGCTGGATGGTCTATCGGTCGGCTCCGGGGGCCGCGCTGAACTGGCGCAAGGGCAGCAGAAGCGGCGACAAGAACGACTGCGTGGAGGTCGCGGCGGCGGGCCCGGCGGTGCTGATCCGCGACTCCCGCGACCTCGCCGCCGGCACGCTCGCGCTCGACGCCGCGCAGTGGCGGACGCTCCTGCGTTCCGTCCGGAACGGAGATCTGGACGGCCGCTGAGTCACGCGACTCATTCCGACCACCGCTCGCAACAATTGTCGTCCGCCACAATCGCGGACGCCGTTTACGGGCGGATTCCGACAACGCCGCGAAACGGCTCCGGGGACCGGCCGCCGGGACGGCCGGGACGTGTCCCGGAGCCGTGCCCCTTGATCGTGCCGGAGCCGCGCCGGTTCCATCCCGAGGCCGTGCCGGTTCCGTGCCGGTTCCGTCCCGAGGCCGCGCCTGTTCCGTCCCGGGGTCTTGGCGGAGCCGTTCGGCGGGCGACCCTGAGGCGTCCCTGACCGCACCCTGAACCGTCCCTGGTCACCCTGCCGCGCGCCGGGAGCGCGGCCTAGCGTGATCTTGCGGTCCCCGGCCGCCGGGCGCTCCCCGGCCCCCCGGACGATCCTCCGCCGATCCGGCGGACCCCTCTCCACGTCCCTCCCGGAAGGACATCCATGCAGCGCAAGCACAGGCGGCTCGCCATGGGCGCGGCAGCGGCGGCGGGCCTCGTGCTCGCCGGCGCGGCCGTCCCGCTGTCGCCCCGGTCGGCGGACGCGGCACCCGCGGCGTACCCGGCACCCGCGGCGTCCACGACGAGGACGCAGCCCGCGGTCACCACGCCGGATTCGGTGGGCGCCCGTACCGCCCTCGACTGGAAGGCGTGCGGCGACGACGGCAAGGCGCAGTGCGCGACCCTGCGGCTCCCCGTCGACTGGGCGCACCCCGACGGCCCGACGTTCGGCCTCGCCATCGCGCGCCGCAAGGCCCTCGACCCGGCCGCCCGCATCGGCACGCTGGTCTTCGGCCCCGGCGGGCCGGGCGACTCCGGCGTCCAGCGGATCACCACCGGCATGGACCGGTTCGGCGAGCGGCTCCGGCAGCGCTTCGACATCGTCAGCTTCGACCCGCGCGGCATCGGCGCCAGCAACCCCGTGACCTGCTCGGCCGCGCTCCTCGCCGAACGTCCCGACCCGAACATCAAGAGCCGGAAGGACTTCGACGCGACCCTCGCCTACAACAAGCGGCTCAGGGACGACTGCCGCGAGCGCACCGGCCCGCTCTACGACCACGCCGACACGATGAGCACCGTCCGTGACGTGGACGCCATCCGTGCCGCGCTGGGCGAGAGCAAGCTCAGCTTCCACGGAAGCTCTTACGGGACGCTTCTAGGCGCGGAGTACGCCGAGACGTACCCGGGCCGTGTGCGCGCGCTGGTGCTGGAGAGCGTCATCGACCACGACGTAAGGTCCGCCCGGTCGTTCCTCGGCGCCGAGATGGGCGCCGCGCAGGACTCCTTCGACCAGTTCGCCGCGTGGTGCGACCGGACGGCGAGCTGCGCCCTGCACGGCCGCGACGTCCGGGCCGTCCTGCGCGACCTGCGGGACCGCGCCGCGCGCGGGGTGCTCGCCGACCCGCAGACGCCGGGCCGCGCGCTGACGGAGTTCGAGCTGCTCGTCGTGACGTACAAGCAGTTCTACGGTCCCGACTGGGAGAAGCTGGCCTCGCTGCTGTCCGCGCTGGAGGTGAGCAAGCCCGTCCAGCCCGTCCGGGCGAAGGCCGCCGAGGGCACCGGGACCGACAACTTCACCGCGCAGTTCTGCTCCGACTGGAACCTGCCGATCCGCGACTACAACGAGTTCGCGCGGCTCTCCCGGCGCAGCGAGCGGATCGCGCCCGACATGCACGGCACCCGCCCGGTCATGGCCCTCACGGCGTGCCTCGGCTGGCCGAAGCCCGTCGCGAACCCGCAGCACCGGCTCAAGGTGCGGACGGCGGCACCGGTCATGATGCTGAACGCGGTCCACGACCCCGCCACCCCGTACACGTGGGCGCGGAGCGTCGCACGCCAGATCGGCCCCAAGGCGACGCTGCTCACCTACGCGGGCTCCGGCCACGGCGTCTACAACAGCGGCCCGTGCACGCGGGACGCGATCGACGGCTACCTGATCTCGCTGAAGGCGCCCGCTCGCGGCACGGTGTGCCCGGCGGTGCCTCAGTAGAGGAACGGCAGCTCGACGCCCTCGGCGCCGGTGAGGTCGCGGCCGTCCGTCCTGCCCATGAGCCACCCGAGCAGGGACGGCGCGGGCCCGGACACCGCGATGTCGCCGTCGCCGTGGACGGCGCCCGTGTCGGTGGCGTGGACGCGCAGGCGCGGCGCCCCGTCGCGCCGGGCGTACGACGCGACGATGTTCGGGAGCATCCGGGCGACGTAGTCGGCGGGCCAGCCCGCCGGACCGAACCCGGCGTCGAGGTCGACGTGGTGCGTGAGCACCTCGGTGAGCCGCGCGTCGGTGGCCCGCGCGACGGGGTGCCGCGCGCCCGACGTCCACTGGACGACCCGCTCCCACGCGTCGTCCGGCATCGCCTGGTACGCCTCGGCCCACCGCTCGGCGCTGGCGCGGACGTCCGCGACGAGGACGGCGGCGGGACGTCCGGCGCCGTCCTCGATCTCGGCGGCGCGGGACTCCGCGCTCGGGTACTCGCGCGCCTCGACGCCGGTCCGCGCCCAGGTGAGGAGGCGGGTGCCGCCGTCGGCGTTGCGCGCGACGTGGGTGAGCACGTGGCCGCGCGTCCAGCCGGGCAGCAGCGACGGCGCGCGCATGTCCGCCTCACCGAGCCGGGCGGCGGACGCGAGCAGCGCGCGGGTCGCCGCGGTGATCGCTTCGAGCGGTTCGACGCGGGTCATGGCCGGTCCTCTCGACGGGGGCGGGGATCATCGGCGGAGCCGGGGTTACCAGGCGAGCCGGAGTCATCGGGGCGAACTGGGGGCGCCACGGCGAACCGGGGTCACCAGGGGAGCGGGCGGCCGTCGCGGAAGAAGCCGCCGGTCGGGCCGTCGTCGGGCAGGGTCGCGGCCCAGACCACGCTTGCCGCGCCGTCGGCGACGGGCCGCCCGCCGGGTCCGCCCATGTCGGTCGCCACCCAACCCGGGCAGACCGCGTTCACCAGGATCCCGTCGGACCGCAGCTCGGCCGCGAACATCCTGGTCAGCGCGTTGAGCGCGACCTTGGACGCGGTGTAGGCGGGAGTGCCGGACCCCATCTCGGCGAGCGACGCCGCCTCGCTGGACACGTTGACGATCCGGCCGTGCGCGCTGCGCCGCAGCGCCGGCAGCAGCGCCTGCGTCAGCCGCCACGGCCCGTACAGGTTGGTCTCCGCCGCGTCCCGGACGACGTCGAGGTCCGCGGTCGACGGCCGCTGCCAGGTGTCGTAGGTGATCGCGGCGTTGTTCACCAGCACGTCCAGCCGCCCGACCTCGGCCGCGACGCGCTCGACGTCCGCCGCGGACGTCACGTCCAGCCGGACCGGTGTCGCGCCCGCCTCCTTCGCGGCGCGGGCGGCGGCGTCGGGGGAGCGCGCCCCGAGCAGCACCTCGTGCCCGCGCGCCGCGAGCTGCCGGCACACCTCCAGGCCGATGCCCCGGTTCCCACCGGTGACCAGCGAGATCGTCACGTCCATCGCCTCCCCCGAACGGATACCTGAATGATCACGCGTCGGGGGCGCGCGCGTCCACCGGAGTTCGCGGGCGCCGTCTCAGCGGGTGCCGTCTCAGCGGGTGCCGTCTCAGCGGCGCCGTCAGCGGGCGCCGTCAGCGGACGCCGCGGGGGCGGAACTGGATGCTGATCCGGGGACCGACCGCGCGGGTGCTCTTCGGGATCGCGTGGTCCCAGGTCCGCTGGCAGGTTCCGCCCATCACGATCAGGTCGCCGTGCCCCAGCTCCCGCTTGATCGCGGGACCGCCGCCTCGCGGCCGCAGCATCAGCGGACGCGGCGCGCCGATCGACAGGATCGCGACCATCGTGTCCGCGCTCGCGCCGCGTCCGATCCGGTCGCCGTGCCAGGCGACGCTGTCGCGGCCGTCCCGGTAGAGGCAGAGCCCGGCCGTGCGGAACGGCTCGCCCAGCTCCTCCGCGTAGTGCGCGTTCAGCGCGGCCTTCGCCGCGTCGAGGACGGGGTCGGGCAGCTCGGCGTCCTCGTCGTAGAACGACAGCAGGCGCGGGACGTCCACGACCCGGTCGTACATCCGCCTGCTCTCCGCCCGCCACGGGACCGACGTGGACAGCCGCTCGAACAGCGCGTCCGCGCCCGGGATCCAGGCGGGCAGCACGTCGATCCAGGCGCCGTGGGCCAGCCGCGTCCGCCGCGCCTCGCTCAGCGGGCGGGGGCCGGTCTCGTCGGCGCGGTCCAGCAGCGAACCTTGGAACATGCCCCCACTGTACCCAGCGGGTCAAACACATGTTCGATCAGCTGTGGTACGTGGCGTCGCAGAAGGTCAGCCCGGAGCTCGGGTCCTTCTTCTGCACCGACTTCCCGTCGACCAGCACCTCGCAGCCGAGCACCCCGGTCGGGGACCCCGTCGCACCGCTGATCGACAGCGCCGCGGTCGGCTGGCTGCCGGTGTCCGGCATCGGGAACTCCTTGTGCCAGGGCAGCTTCACGTTCTTCAACGTCACCGACTTGCTGTTCACCGGGTCGCTGTAGACGATCTGGAGCGCGGCCCCGCCGGACCCCCACACCACGTACTTGACCTGGTGCACGATGCCCGTGTCGGTCTTCCCCACGTCCGGGATCCGCTGCAGCACCAGCGCCGCCAGCGCGGCCAGCATCCCCTTCGGGTCCTTGTCGGGATCCTGCGGGACCTCGGAGAGGACGATCCCGACGGTCAGGCCGCCGCGCCGTGCCTCCACCTCGTACTCGGACGGGCCGCCGCCCAGCGTCGAGTAGTCGACCCAGCTCTCGTCCGCACCCTGCACCACGTTCGACGCCAGCACCGACTGCTTGCCTTTCAGCCGGTCCTTGTGGCGGTCCAGCCCCTGCTTGAAGGCGATCTTCGCGCCCTGGGCGCTCTTCTGCAGGCTGAGCGTCAGCTGGTCGCCCAGCATGTACGTGCAGTAGACGGAGTTGGAGCCGTCCTGCGCGGGCCCGGCGTCCTCCTGCGGCATGCGCTGGTGGCCGTACCTGGCGTAGTCGGCGTCCGTGAGCAGCCCGCACATCTTCGCGGTCAGCCGCCCGTTCTCCGGCTGCGGCCAGCCCCCGGCGGGCGCGGACGCCTCCGCCACCGACTTCACCGGAGCCTTTCCGGGACCCGACCCTTTGCCGTCTTTCCCGCCCCCGCCGCCGCACCCCGACAGCGCGAGCGCGAGTGCTCCGCATGCGGCGACCGTCCTGATTGCACACCCACGTTTCACGCCGCAGACCCTAGGGAGCAGCGATTACACCCGGCTTACAGCCGTTCACCTGAGGAGCGGTTCTCCCTCGCGCGGGTTGCCGGCGCGGGTGCGCCGGATGACGCGGCGCTCACGGAATGTCAGACCCGCCGCCTAACCTGCACGGGTGACGGAGGGACTGCCGCGCCCGGTCAGGGCGCTGATCGGCGTGCGCGTGATCAACCAGCTCGGCGCGTACGTCATGTCCTTCCTGGCCGTGCTCGCCGGTCCCGGCCTCGCCTCGGCGGCACTGGCCGTGTTCGGCGTGGCGGCCCTCGCGTCCCGGTGGGCCGGCGGGGTGCTGCTCGACCGGCTCGCGCCCCGCGCGGTCGTCGCGCTCGGCCTCGCGTCGACCGGCGCCGCGCTGCTCGTCCTCGCCGCCGCGCACGGCCCGCCGCAGACCCTCGGCGCGGTCGCGCTCGTCGGGCTGGCCTTCGAGCTGTGCGAGCCCGCCACCCAGGAGGCGCTCGCCCGCGCCGCCCCGCCCGGCCGGCACGGCGACGTCTACGGGCTCCTCGGCACGTCCCTTGTCGCGGCGGGGGCCGTCGGCGGCCTGCTCGCCGCCGTCCTGCTGCCGCTCGGCGCCCGCTGGCTCGCGGTCGTGGACGCGGCGACCTGCCTCGCGGCGGCCGCCGTCGCGCTGGCGTTCCTGCCGCGCGAACCCGTCCGGCCGCCCGTGCGGGACGCGGCGTGGCGGCCGTCCGCGCGGCTCGTCCGGCTGACCGCCGCGGGGACCGCCTTCGCCGTCGGCTACCTCGCCGTCCTCATGTACATGCCTCTGGTGCTGCTCCAGCGCGGTGCGCCCGCCTGGCTACCGGGTCTCGCGCTGACCGGTGCCGCCGTCCTCGCCCCGCTGACCGGCCGCCTCGGCCGCCGCGCCCTGGACCGGCTGCCCCACGAACGCGTCCTCGCGCTCGGCACCGGGCTCCTGGCCGCCGCCGCCCTGGTCCTGGCCGTCGGACGGGCCGTCCCGGTCACCGTCGCCGCGTACCTCGCCTGGGCGGTCGCCGACAGCGTCCTCCAGGGGCGGTGGCAGGCGTTGATCGCCTCGATCGCGCCGGAGCCCGAGCGGCCCCGCTGGTTCGCGTTCTTCGGCTCGTCCTGGGGTGTCGCGCAACCGGCCGTCCCGGGCCTCGCGGCCCTGGCGGGCGGCGCGATGCCGGTCGCGGCCGCCGCGTTCCTCCTCGTCCCGCCGATCCTGCGCGGGACGCCCGGCCGGAAGGCCGGCGGCGATGACGGCGACCCGGTCGTGTCCACGCGGGACGAACGACCGGCGCCCGTGACGGTCGCCGACCTGTCCTGAGACCGTCCGCTCTGGAACGTCAGCTGTTCAGGGACGAGACCCGGCGGCGCGGCTTGCCCTGCGACGTGCCGCCCTGCGCGTCCGTGCGCGTGCCGCCGCGCCGCGACCGGCGTCCGGCCGCGGTCCCCACCGAGGACGAGCGGGTGTCCTGGGCGGTGTCGCGCTGCGCGTTGCCGGCGGCGGTGCCGCCGCCCCGGCGCGACCTCCGCCCGGGGGCCGCGTCCGCGGAGGACGTGCGGGCCGCGGGGGTGTCCTGCGTGTTCTTCCGCTGCGCGCCGCCGGCCGCGGAGCCGCCGCCGCGGCGGGACCTCCGGCCGGGCGCGTCCTTGGCCTGCTCGGCGCCGCGCGACGGGGCGGGGTTCTGCACGGCGGGGTTCTGCACGGCGGGACGCGCCGGAGGGGTGCGAGCGCCGGTGATGCGGGCCAGCTCGCCGTCGCCGGGACGCACCTCGGTGACGCGCGGGCTGATGCCCGCCTGGGCCATCAGGTCCGCGACCTCGCGGCGCTGGTCGGGCAGGACGAGCGTGACCACGGTCCCCGCACGTCCCGCGCGGGCCGTCCGGCCGCCGCGGTGCAGGTAGTCCTTGTGGTCCGCGGGCGGGTCGACGTTGACGACGAGGTCGAGGTCGTCGATGTGGATGCCGCGCGCGGCGACGTTCGTGGCGACCAGCACGGTGATGTCCTCGGTGCGGAAGCCCTCCAGCGCGCGGTTGCGCTGCGACTGGGACTTGCCGCCGTGCAGCGCGGCGGCGCGGATCCCGCGCGCGGCCAGCTTGCGGACGAGCCGGTCGGCGCCGTGCTTCTTGCCGACGAACATGATCACCCGGCCCTCGCGCGCGGCGATCTCGGCGGTGGCGTCCTGCTTGTCGGTGTCGGAGACGTGCAGCAGGTGGTGCTCCATGGCGGTGACCGCACCGGCCGCCGGGTCGACCGAATGGGTGACCGGGTCGTCGAGGAACCCGCGGACGAGCCGGTCGACGTTGCGGTCCAGCGTCGCGGAGAACAGCATCCGCTGACCGCCGGCCGGGGTCCGCTCCAGGAGCCGGGTGACCTGCGGCAGGAAGCCCATGTCGGTCATCTGGTCGGCCTCGTCCAGCACGGTGATCCGCACGTCGCCGAGCCGGCAGTCGCCGCGCTCGACGAGGTCGGCGAGCCGTCCCGGCGTGGCGATCAGCACGTCGACGCCGCGCCGGAGCGCGTTCGCCTGGCGGGTGATCGGCATGCCGCCGACCACCGTGGCGGCCCGCAGTCCGACGGCGTCCGCGTACGGGGCGAGCGCGTCGGTGACCTGCTGGGCGAGTTCCCGCGTCGGGACCAGGACCAGGGCGAGGGGCGCGTGCGGCTCGGCGCGGTGGCCCGCCGTGCGGGCGAGCAGCGCCAGCCCGAACGCGAGGGTCTTGCCGGAGCCGGTGCGGCCGCGTCCGAGGACGTCCCGTCCCGCGAGGGCGTTCGGCAGCGTCGCGGCCTGGATGGGGAACGGGTCCGTGACCCCCTGCGCGGCCAGCGCGGCGAGCATCCGCGGCGGCAGTGCCAGCCGCTCGAACGACTCGACCGGCGGCAGCGGCGGGGTGCGGGTCTCCGGAAGTGCGAACTCGGTGTCCGGCCGCTGCGCCTTCGCGCCCTGCGCGGCCTGCTTGGCCTGCGCCGGACGGCGGCGGCCGCCGGAACGCGACCGGGACGAGCCGCCTCGGGCCGTCGGGCGGCCGTTATGGGGCATGGTCATGGTGAAGCCTTCCTCGGAAGCGGTTGCGTCCCGAGGGAGTGCTCCGCATGCGCGGCCGTGCGCGGCGAAGAGCTACAAGAACGAACCGGTGCGCGCGGTCGCGCCGCGCGCGGTGAAAAGGGGGGTCGCCCCCTGGGAGCGTCGTGCGGCGGCGGGCTCGCCCGGGGGCTCGCCCGCCGCGCCGGTCCCCGGTCAGGCGGGGACGATGTTCTCCGCCTGCAGGCCCTTCTGGCCCTGCGTGACGTCGAACGACACCTTCTGGCCCTCCTGGAGCTCACGGAAGCCCTGGGCGGCGATGTTGGAGTAGTGGGCGAAGACGTCGGCGCCGCCGCCGTCCTGCTCGATGAAGCCGAAGCCCTTTTCCGCGTTGAACCACTTGACGGTACCGGTGGCCATGGTCGTCTCCTTCTGGGTCGGTCCCGTACCGCACACCTTGCGCGGGACGGCGCCGCGATGGCCCATCCGGAAGATCCAGAACAACAAAAAATGCGCCCGAGGATGAACCGTCAGGCGCACATACATGTCTATGGGAACCGCAACTTTTCCTACGCTACCACATGGTAGGGCGGACGGAACCGGGTCTTCGAATTTTGCCGGCAACCGCCGGGGGGACTCCCCGCGAACGCCCTGCCGGGCGCATACTGGCAGGAATGAAACCCTTCCGGCCCGCCAAGCGGCGACACCTGCCCACCAGTCCCTTCGCGCCTCCGGCCGCGGCACCGCCCGCCAAGGAGTTCGACCCGGACGACCAGGTCACCCACGACAAGTACGGTCTCGGACGCGTCCTGGAGGTCGAGCCCGGACGCGCCGTCCTGGTCGACTTCGGAACCCGCAAGGTCAGGATTCTCGCTCCGTTCGCCAAGCTTTTCAAGCTCTGAAACCGGCCTCCGCGCCATCCCGGAAACACCGCACGAAACCCCGTCGTCTCCCGCCGCCGAAATCACGAAATCGGCGGCACCGCCGCCGCGCGGCGGAAAGACCCCGCGGCCTGCGGCTCGCGGCCGCCCCCGCGCCGCGGGCCGTTCACGTTCCCGTGCCCCACGGTGGGTGAGGCTCACCGTGCCCTTGCCCGTGCCCGCCGGCGGACCCCGCCCGGAGGGCGCGGCGGTCCACGGCGAGTTCGACCAGCCGGGCCGCCATGTCCGCGTACAGCAGCAGCTGGCGGGCGGTGCCCGGCCCGAACGGCTGCGCGCCGGGGCGTCCGAGGACGGCGAGCACCCCTCGCGTCGTCTCGCCCGTCTCCAGCGGCAGGATCAGGATCGGGCCCGGCGGCAGCCGGGTCAGCGTCTGGTCGTCGACGATCCGCGCCGACAGGGCCCGGCGCGACGCGAACGCCCGGCCGAGCATCGACTTGCCGCGCCGCACCGCCAGCCCCCGGACCCGATCGGCGTCCGCGCCGACCGCGACGTCGATCCGCAGCAGGTGGCCGTCCTCGACCGGCAGGGCGATGAACGCCAGCGGGACGTGCGCCAGCCCCCTCGCCTGCGTCGCCACGAGCTTCAGCAGCTCGGGCACGTCGGTGCCGTCCAGCACCGCCGCCATCAGCTCGAACGACGCCGCCGACCGCTGGTCGTCCGCCATGTCCCGGGAGACCCGCGAAGCGCCCCACGCGCTCGGGAGCGGATCGTCGCCCGTCCCGCTCTCCCCGTGGAGGTCCGCCTCCGCGGTCACGCGGCGACCGAACGGGCGCGCCGCGACTCCGCGGCGCCGCCCAGCGAACGGACGGTGAACACCCGGTCGAGGCCGGTGACGCGCAGCAGCCTGAGCAGTTGCGGGCGCGGGCCGTCGAGGACGACGGTGCCGCCCGGCCCGGTCCGGCGGCGCGCGTCGATGAGGAGCGCCAGCCCGGACGCGTCGCAGAACGTCACGCCGGACAGGTCGAGCACCACGCGCGGACCGGGGTCCGCGAGCGCGACGTCCGCCAGCTCGGAGTGCAGCCGCTCCCGCAGGGACGGCGCGGAGGCGATGTCGAGTTCGCCGTCGAGGGCGATGACGGTGTGGTCCGCGCGCTGCTCGCGGCTCAGCCCGACCTCGGTCGAGGCGGTGCGGGTGGGCATGTGGATCTCCGATCCGAAGTGTGCGGATACCGGTCCCCGGCGATAGCACGGCCGTAGGCGCGCTCCGTCGTGCGCGTCGTGCGCGTTGCTCCTGCGGCGCCCGTGGCGCCGGCTCGGCGGTTCGCGGCGGCGGTGGCGTGCGCGCCGCCGTCCGGGAGGCGCCCGTCCGCGGGCGGAAGGCGACGGTGTTGCGGCGTCACGTTGCGCCGGACCTGTCTGGCCTCCTCGGAGACCGAGTATCGGGAAAGCAGGGGGACGCGGACTTGGCCGCCCGCATCGAAAACCCCTCGCTCGCCCCCCACTGTACGCCGCACGACCGCCCCCGTCCCGAAAGCCCCGCCGCACCCTCGCGGAGCGACGGGCCGGGCGCGGCGGCCGGGGTCAGCGGTGCGGGACGAGAAGGTCCAGGTCGGCGCGGGTCACCCGGGCGCGTTCGGCCAGCGCGTCGCGGTCCGTGCCCGCCGCCGCGACGAGTTCCAGCGCGCGCGTGAGCATCGTCGGCTGCTCCAGCGCGCGCGCCGGGCCCGGCTCCTGCCGCCGCCACCCGCGCGAGCTCAACGCGCCCATCGCGTTCCGGTACACGCCTTCTTCCATGACGCGCAGCGTGCGGGCCCGGTACAGCAGCGCCGCGATGCTGACGCCCCACTCCGCCTTCAGCGCGCCGAGCCTGTCCCAGTCGGCGGACCGGGGGAGTTCGCCCGCGATGTCCTCGGCCGGCATCAGGAACTCCGCCGCGAACCGGTGCGCCTGGTCCTCGACGATCTTCCCGCCCGGCTCCGCGTCGGCGTGCATCACCAGATGCCCCAGCTCATGGGCGCCGTCGAACCGGTTCCGCCAGTAGTCGGCCTTCACCGGATTGAAGAACACCATCGGGCGCGGGTGCAGCCCGACGCTGAACGCGTCCACCCGCTCCGCCGCGTCCGGCAGGACGAGCACCACCACGCCCCGCGCCTCCAGCGTCCGTACCACGTGCGGCACCGGACCCGGCTCTCCGACCAGCGCCTTCCGCGCGACCCGCGCCGCCTCCACCGGCCCGCCGCCCGCGATCTCGTCCGGCGGCACCATGTACTCCGGGACGTCCACGACCGGCAGATCGACGAGCTCCTCCAGCGCCGCCACCACGTCCGCCGCGATCCGCCCGTACGCGAGGGCCTGGTCCCGCTCGATCTGGCTGGTCGACCTCAGCGACCGGAAGTGCGCCCCGTCCAGCGACACGCCCCCGCGCCCGCCCCGGAAGAACTCGACCGGCACCCCCAGCGCGAACGCCAGCCGCGACACCACCGCGTCCTCGGGACGCTGCACCCCGGCCTCGTACTGCCCGATCGCCCGCGGCGTGCTCCCCACGGCCTGCGCGAGCTGGTTCTTGCGCAGCCCCCTGAGCCGCCGGGCCAGCGTCAGCCGCTCGCAGTCGAACAGCAGCCGCGCCTCGGCGACCCGTCCGCTCATCGTCCCCTACGCCGTTCCTGTGCTCGTCTCTCCGCGCAGCCGCAGGGGAACGTCGGCCTCGTCGTCCCAGAGCGGCATCGTCCGTTCGACGAGCTTACGGCGTGGATCACCCCCAAGCGCGTCGTCCAGCTCCCGGACCCAGTGCCACGCCGTCCCGCCGTCGGCGTTCCACCGGGGACGTCCCAGGAAGAGCTCCATCTCCAGCGGCTCGTCGCTCGCGCTGTGCGCGAGGACCAGCGTCACGACCTCGGGCGTGTCGCCCCCGACCCCGACGTCCAGCGCGAGCTGCCGGTCGTCCGCGTACTCCTGCCGCGCCACCGCCTGCTTGGTGGGACTGTCCCGGTCCCACCTGATCTTCCGCACCGCCCCGAACTCATGCCGCTTCAACAGCACCCGGTACTTCCCGTACCGCCACCCGGGCGACCCGTTCAGATCGTCCCGCACCACCCGGTGGTCGCCCTCGAAGACCCGGTCGATCCAGGACGTCAGCACGTCGAACGCGGTCACCCCATATGACCGCTCCGTGAACCCCGCCGCCCGGCTCAACCCGCCGAACACGGCCAGCGTCGCCTCGCGGTGCGCCTCCCGCACCCCGTGCAGGAACCCGCCCGCCCGCAGCTCCCCCCAGACAACCGTCTCCTCGCTCACCCCCCGGACCCTAACCACCGCCACCGACAGAACCGGGCCGCTCCTCGACGGCGAACAACCGGACCTCCCGCAACCGCGGCACCGGCCCCGCCCTGCCCTCCCGCACCCACAGCGCCCGGACGGTCGTCAGGACCAGCGTCCGCGCCCCCATGAAGAACAGCACCGCCAACGGCAGCTCGCCCAGCAGCGCCGTCGCCACGCTGACCGCGAACTCGCCCGACCCCCACGACAGCATCACGTCGAACCACGCGTCGCACACCAGCAGCGTCCCCGTGACGAGCTGCCCCAGGATCGCCATCTGCAGCCGCCGCCACACCGCGAAGGCCGTGAACGCGAACGCCGCCGTCAACGCGGCGTCGAACCCGATCCACGCCGCGCTCCACTGCCCGGACGTGTAGTGCTGCGGCAGCGTGAGGCCGAGCACGACCGTCCACGGGATGAGCCACGCACAACAAGCCACCAGGAAGACCAGCACGACCCCCCGCCGCCGCCGGTACCGCGGCAGTTCGAGCGGGTCCTCGTCCCCGAGCGCGATCAGCGCCCGCAGCAGCTCGGCCCGCTCCTCGGCCGGCAATTCCCGCAACTCCTCGACGGACACCACCGCGACCACCGCCTTCCGGCCGACGTCCCGCCCCCAGCATAGGAAGCCGGCCCCGCGGTGCCCGAGCGCCCTACTTGGCCGCCTTCGTCCGCGTCTTCACCGGCGCGGCCTTCCCCTCGGCGACGAGCCGCTCATGCTGCTGCCACCCCTGCAACCACTTCCATCCTGCCCCGAGCGCCGCCGTGGTCGCCGCCACCATGAACGAGGTCACCTGCGTCTCGTCCAGGTGCGCCCCCGGCACCCACTGCGCGACGACCCCGGCCAGCCACCCGGCCGCGACCGCGAACACCGGCGTGAACAGCGCGACCCCCCGCCCCAACCAGGACCCCTCCGAAACCGGCTCCTCCGCCCCCTGCACAGGCACCTCGACCTCACTCACACCCATCACCATCCCGCTCCAGTAGGGCGGAAGACCGCCCACGAACCAACACACCCCATGCTGATCCGCCCCATCCCACCCTGCCCCCAAAACCCCCAATCCCGGCCAAGTACGCGCTCTGCTCAGAGTCGCTCGCCGTGCTCCAGGTAGCGAGTCGTACCGTCGAGATGGGCGGCGTGCCCGTGGACGAGACGGCGGGCCAGCCGGCCGATGGTCAGATCGTGGATCTGCGCGATGTCGTAGAACCGGTAGCCGACCAGTTCGACGGCGTCGAGACGGATGGCGTCGAGCTCGTCACGAGCCAGCACGCCCCCGTCGAAAAGGAAAAGGATCTTGTCTCCCTCGCCTTCGGCAGGCGCCCAGTCGGCGACTAGCAGCCGACCGATCTCCGGCCGGATGTCGAGTTCCTCTGCGATCTCGCGGACGGCGGCCTGATAGGGAGTCTCGCCGTGCTCGACGTAGCCGCCAGGGACCTCGCGGTAGTCCTTGTACGACGGATCGACGAGCATGATCTGGCCGCGCTCATCAAAGAACAGAACGCCTGCCGCCGCACGTGCGCGAGTGAAGGACGCCGCAGGGTCATCGGTCACATCTGCTGAGCGTAGGACGCCGGACTACATCACGTCCCTGCGCCGAGTAAGGCCGACCAAGGCAACGCGCCTTCGTTGCTGCGCGGCCTCAGGGAAGCCGCTTGATGCGCTGGACGAGCGCCGCAAACCGTTCGGGAGCGAGCGCAAGGTGCCCCCTCAGGGTCCTTGCTATCCCGCACCCCGATGGCGTCAGAGAGCGCAGCGACCTCGACACATTGCGCGCTCGTGCCCTCCGTCGAGTAGGTACTCTTACGCCATGTAAGGGGAGCCATGTGAACCCTCCATGTGCTGCTCGATCAGTCGCCGCGACGCAACGCCCGTCAGGCGAGGCGCTTCAGGCGCCGGAGGAGCGCCGCGAACTGCCCAGGTGCAAGGGTGAGGTGACCACCGTCGGGGTTCTTGCTGTCCCGCAGCCCGATGACGTGGGAAAGTGCAGCGACCTCGACACACTCGCCGCCTTGTGTCGTGCTCCTGCTGCTTTTACGCCAGACAGGGGTCATCACATGGCCTCCATGATCTGCTCGATCAAGTTTCGCGACAGTGTTTCGGGAAGGGCGTGCTGTCCGATCTGGTCATAACGTAGTGCATATGCCGCAACCTCAGCGGTGCCCGAGGCAAGCCGACCTCCCCCCGGTGCTTCGACGTAGGCCACCTCCATGGGCGGTTCAGTGAGCGTCATCAGCATGAAGGATCCGTCCAAACCAGGATGCGCGCCGACGGACTTAGGGACCACGCGGACGCCGACGTTGGGGCGATGGGACAGATCGATGATGTGAGCGAGTTGCGCCTTCATGGTCTCCGTTCCACCGCACGGTAGTTCGAGCAAAGTTTGCGACAACAGGAACCACAGCATCGGCGGATCTTCTTGATCGAGAAGTGCCTGGCGGGAAAGACGCTGCTCAAGCGCGCCCTCGACGTCCTTCAGATTGCCGGCCGCAAGGCAGGTCCGTGCGTAGTCCGGGGTCTGTAGGAGGCCGGGGACGAGGTCGACCTGCCAGGTCTTGATGACGGAGGCCTTCGCCTCCAGATCGACGTACTGCCTGAACCAGTCCGGATCGTGGCCGAGCGTGGCGTACCAGACGAGGAACGAGAAGATCCCGCCCGTGTCCCAGTGTCGGTCGAGACGGTGAGCTTGGTCCGCATCGAGTTGAAGCGCGCCCGTCTCCAGCCGGGAAACTGTCGACTTCGAGCAACCGATGATCTCGCCCAACAGATCACCTGTGAGCTTGCGCTGGAGGCGGCAGAAGCGCAGGTAGTAGGCGATGAGCCCCCACAGCGAAGACTTCGGGTCGGGGGTCGGCCGGTGGCTCATCTTCGTCCTCCATTTTCGAGGAGTTGCGGGAGTTGCGAGCAACTCTGACAAAGCTAAGTCGAAGAGCGCACGCTGTGGGCCGGAAGTGAGGAACCGCTGGCCTGCAAGGATGGTGCAAAATGGTGCAGATAGTGCAGCCTGGACAGATTGTCGTTGGGAATGCGGCAGAAATAGCGCTCGGTGGGATGTGCGCCTGGCGTCTGCCTGCGGATGCGACGTGTGCGTCCGTCAGCCGGTCGCTCCTTGCCATCGCTCTGAAGACCCTCGGCCTCGGTCGTGACCTGATCGACGATGTCGCGCTCGCTGCCAGCGAGTTGGCCACCAACGCCTTCACTCACGGTCTCGGTGTCGACGGGTCCTGCTCGCCCGTCCCGCCGGAGCTCTGGCTGTGGGCTCGTACCACGCCGTCACCCCAGCTCGTGGTCTCGGTGTTCGACACCTGCCGGAGCTCTTTCCCGGAGGCAGCCCCGCGCGACCTTCTCGACGAGCATGGCAAGGGCCTCGGCATCGTCGCCATGCTCGCCGCCGCCTGGGGAGCGCACCGCTCACGCTCAAGGCTTGGCAGCGGCCGTCCCGGAAAGGCCGTCTGGTGCGCGTTCCCTCTTTATGGCGGTTGGCCGAATCCCCAGCTGACAGCCCCACCCGTCCTCGCGGCCCGACACCTCGCGGCAGCACTCGCCGCCAGGGGCATTCGCGATGTCGAGCATCGCCATGGCCGAGGTATTTCGCTGGTCACCGTTCCGGTGCCTGGCGGTGAGATCAACGTTTGGGTGGAGCCGGCTCACCTCACCTACTCGACGGGAGACGGCTCGCGTCTACGCCGCCCCATCGTCGACCTCCACGACGTCGCCGAATACCTCACTGCCCATCATGAGCGATGACTCATCCCGCGTTGCGGAAGGCCTCGTAACGTTGCTCTATGGCCTCTGAGTTCGGGCGGTCGGCACGCCGGCGGGGGAGCGTGAGAGTCAGCCCGTTCATTTCCTGGAGGCCGTGTTTGAGCATCGGCCCGTCGACCTCTTGGAGTATGTCGGTGCGCACTTGGATCTTCAGGTCGGGACGTATCCCTAGGATGTTCGCATCGTAGGCGGCGTGGTGGATCTTGCAGAGAGACAGCCCGTTGGAAACGGCAGGCAGACCTCGCTCATCCCTGTCGGGGATGATGTGCGCGGCGTCGAGCAGCGACGCATGCCGCAGGCGGCACATCGCACAACTGGTGTCGTAGGCGCGGATCACTCGCTGCCGGAACACGGGCTGATGGAGCCGCTGCCTGCTGATCCGTTCGGAGTACCGCCGCTCGAGAGGGGTCAGCGACGCATGGTCGGCCAGTCTTGTCTGCGACTCGTCGAGCGCGACCGCGACCTGCGATTGCTCCGGCTCGTCCGCAACGATCCAGACGGGGTAGAAAGGCAGGTACAGGCCTTGCTGGACGCCGAAGAACCAGATGAGCGGTACTTCGAGGGTGTGGGCTTCCCGTAAGCCTCTGTTGGTGTAGTGCTGCGGATTGCCTTGGTACTTGTATCTGAGAAAGCCGTCCGGGCCGAGGGCGTCCTCGTACGGGGCGCGTTGGCCGTCGGATGTGTACGTCGTCAGGATGGACAGCGCCGCTGCCAGGTTCCTCGGTTTGCGGATGCCGAGCTGGTTGTCGATCAGCGGAATGCGGCGGCCTTCGAAGTGGAAGTCGAGGAGTTCGCGGCGCTCGACGACGGGATTGTCGGGCGTGCACCGGCGATCGAGCCAGGCCATCGCAGCGGTGCGCAGGCGTCGGTCGAAGTCCTCGATCTCCAGTCGGCTCATGGAGAACTTTTACTACCTCGTTGCTCGTCCCGCCATAGCCCGAGCCCGAGCCGGCGCCGGTGTCGTCCGGTATGCGGTGGGCCACATCCGGGTGCGCCAGGCCAAAAGGACATGACTGTCTGTATATGCTGAGGCTCCCTGAGGGCGCTGGGTGGCGTCCACGTCTGTGGAGGGGCGCCTGCATGTCCGGTCCGCTTTTGGTGAGTGATCCTCGGCAGTTGGGCGGGTACTGGCTGGCCGGGCGGCTGGGGGCCGGTGGGCAGGGGGTTGTTTACGAGGGGTACGACGCCGGGGGCGCGCGGGTCGCGGTCAAGGCGCTGCATGTCGAGACGGTCAACGAGGCGCTGCGGAACGGGCTGCGCAAGGAGGTCGCGACGCTGCAGCGGGTGGCGTCGTTCTGCACGGCGCGGATCATCAGCGCGGATCTCGACAGCGTGCCGCCCTACATCGTCAGCGAGTACGTGCCCGGGCCCGATCTGGCGGAGTGGGTGCGGGAGCGGGGCGCCTACGGGGCGGACGAGCTGCACCGGCTGGCGATCGGGATCGCGACGGCGCTGGCGTCGATTCACCGGGCCGGGATCGTCCACCGGGATCTGAAGCCCGCGAACGTGCTGCTGGGGCCGGACGGGCCGCGGGTGATCGACTTCGGGATCGCCAGGACCGACGAGATGTCGCGCAGCGCGACGGGGGCGCTGAAGGGGACGCCGCGGTGGATGGCGCCGGAGCTGTTCCGGGGGAAGCGCGCCACGCCCGCGGTGGACGTGTGGGCGTGGGCGGTGGTGGTGCTGTTCGCCGCCACGGGACGGGCGCCGTTCGATGGTGAGACCTTGGCGAGCCTGCACCACCAGATCCTGAACGAGCGGCCGAAGACGGACGTGCTGGCAGAGCCGTTGCGGGGGCTCGTGGACGCGGCGCTCAGCCAGGATCCGGACGAGCGGCCGAGCGCGCAGGACGTCCTGGACGGGCTGCTCAGCGGGGTGAGCGGGGACGCGCTGGAGGCGGGGACGAAGGCGGCCGGGCTGGGGGAGCCGCCGTCGGTGACGTTGCCGCCCGCGCTGGGGGACGTCGCGGAGCAGGTGTACAGGGGGTTCGGCTGGGAGGCGCAGCAGGCGGTGCCGCGGGTGCTGCTCAGGATGGTGGCGGCGCCGGCGGACGCGCAGGGCGCGCTGCGTCCGGTGCCGGTGGGCGATCTCGTGGACGGGGTGACGGGCGAGCGCGCGTTGCAGGAGGTGCTGGACGGGTTCTGCGGCGCGGGGCTGCTGCGGCGGGACGGCGTCACGATCTCGATCGCGACGCCCGCGCTGCTGCGGGCCTGGCCGCGGCTCGCCGAGTGGGTGGCGGCGGAGAGCGAGGGGCTCGCCGCGCATCAGGCGCTGGCGGGCGCGGCGCGGTTGTGGAACGCGAACGGGCGCAAGCAGGCCGACCTGCATCAGGGGTCGGCGCTGGACGGGGCGCTGGCGTGGGCGTCGGTGGGGCGGCGGCAGCTCACGTTGAACCTGGTCGAGCGGGCCTTCCTGGACGCGTCGGTCCGGCAGACGCGGGACCGTGCCCGGACGCGGGCCGCCGTCACGACCACGCTGGCGGTGCTGCTGGTCATCGCGCTGTGCGCGGGGGCGGCGGTCGCGGTGCAGAGCCGGAGCCTGCGGAAGACGAACGCGACGGTGGCGGATCAGCGGGACTCGGCGATCGGGCGGCAGCTCGCGACGCGGGCCGTCCAGCTGCGCCGGGCGGATCCGGTGCTGGCGCGGCGGCTCGCCGTGGCCGCGTCCGCGCTGGCCGGGGACACGTTCGAGACGCGCGACGCGCTGCTGACGCTGACCGAGCAGTGGGAGCAGGGGATGTTCCGGCCCGCCGGGGTGGGGACCGACTGGAACACGTTGAGTCCCGACAAGGCCGGGCCTTATGCGTGGTTCAAGGACAACACCATCATCCTGGGCGACCCGGATACGAAGAAGGCGCTGACCCTGCGCGTTCCGGGCGCGGGCGTGGCCGGCCTCGGGCTGACGCTGGACGGCAAGCGGCTGCTCTCGCTGCAGAAGGACGGCACGCTGGCGCTCTGGGACACCGCGTCCGGGGCGCGGACGGCGCTGCCGTTCAAGCACGCGATGGGGGACGGGCTCTGGTTCAGCCCGAGCGGCGCGCGGCTCGTCACGACGCACCACGGGACGGTCAGGATCCTCGACACCGCCACCGGGAAGGTGCTGTTCACCGCCAAGGAGGACTTCAGCATCACGGGCCCGATCTTCTCGCCGGACGAGAAGTCCCTGGTGGGGGTGGCCAAGGACGGCGGCCACTGGAGGCTCGTCGGGCGGGACCTCGCCTCCTTCAGGCGGATCAAGGTGCCCGAGCCGGTCCGGGACCTCAAGGAGACGTCCATGATCGCCTTCAGTCCCGACGGGCGCTTCTTCGCGGCGACCGGGGCCGGGGGGTCGAAGGACCAGATCACGGTGGTGGACGCCAGGAGCGGCGAGCTGCGCACCCGGCTGACCGTGCCGAAGGGGTACGACGGCCTCGACACCGACATCGCCTTCAGCCCGGACGGGAACTTCCTCGCGTCGAACATGGCGCTGTGGAGCACCGATACCGGCACGGCCGAACCGCCCTACCTGTTCTACAAGCCGGACGACATGTGCAACCACACCCGGTTCAGCGCGGACGGCCGGAGCCTGCGCTGCGTCGACAGCGAGGGGCGCGTCCAGGGCATCGACGTGTCGGTGTTCGTGCGTCCGGTGCAGGTCGCGCGGCCGTACGGCGACTCGGCGATCAGCCTGGACGGGTCGACGCTGGCCACCGCGGACCCGTCGCCGTCCAACGGCGTGCAGATCTGGGACACCGCGAAGCGGGCCCGCCGCACGACGCTCCCGATCACCTACACGAACGGCTACGGCGGCGACCGGATGGCGCTGTCGCGTGACGGGCGGCTGCTCGCGCTCGTCCGGCAGGACCGGACGGTCGAGATCTGGGACGTGCGGTCGCGGACGAAGCGGGCCGCCATCGACCTCGGCCCCGCGGCGATGCCGTCGTCCCGCCCGCTGCCGTCCTTCTCGCCGGACGGCAAGGCCATCGCGACCGTCACGCTCGGCGGCCCGGCGACCCCCGCGAACCAGGACCAGCCCCGGACGACGCTGCTGCGGTTCTGGGACACCGCGACCGGGCGGCAGCTCGGTCAGGCGCGCGCGCCGGGACGGACCGGAGCGTCGGACGGCTCGCCGGAGCTGAAGACCGTCTGGAGCGCGGACGGGAAGAGCGTCGTGTCCGCCAACGACCTGGGCGTGGTCGCGTTCCCGTCCGGGAAGGTCCTCGCGCCGCCGAACCCGCTCGCCACGACCGTCCAGGCCGCCGACCGGCAGGGGACGCTCGTCACCGTGCAGGACCGCTCCGACCGGCGGTCGCTCTCGTTCTGGAACGTCCGGACGCTCAAGCAGATCGGCACGCCCGTCGCGACGCCGGACGGGAAGACCCCGATCGCGGCCCTCTCGCCGGACGGGCGGCTGCTCGCCACGACGGACATGCAGGGCAAGATCGACCTCTGGGACGTGCAGGGGCAGCGGCGGCTCGGGCTGCCGCTCACCGGGCACACCTCGGCGTCGGTCGACGCGACGATCGAGTCGCTGGCGTTCAGCCCGGACGGCACCCGGCTCTACAGCGTGAGCGGCGACGACGGCAAGCTCGTCACCCACACGGTCGCGCCGCGCCTGCTGAAGGACGGCCTCTGCGCGCGGGTCGGGGCGCTGTCGCGCAGCGAATGGAAGCAGTACGTCCAGGACATCCCGTACGAGAAGACCTGTTAGCCCAGCAGGATCTCCAGCATGCGGTCACCGGGGTCGACCCCGGCAGCGGAGCCGGGCGCGCCGGACGGGACCAGGTAGCCGCCGACCCACGAGCGCAGCATCAGCAGCGCCCGCAGCCGCGCGTCGTCGGCGCCGAACCCGAGGCCCTCCAGGCACGCGGCGATGTGCCCGAGCAGCGCGCGGTCGGCGTGCCGGACGGCCTCCTCCGCCGCCGGGTCGTGCTGCGCCCACAGCCGCATCGCCCGGTCGACCGGCGCGATCTCGCGGCCGAGCGCCTGGATGCGGCGCAGCCGCTCGCGCGGGTCGCCGGTGCTGCCGAGGGCGAGGTCCAGCATCTCGTCGGTCCGCTCGTGCGCCCACCGGTCGAGGAGCGCCCGCATCAGCTCGCCGCGGTCCTTGAAGTGCCAGTAGAAGCTGCCCTTGGTGACGCCGAGCCGGGCGGCGAGCGAGGTGATCGCGACACCGCGCTCGCCGGTGCGCGCGAGTTCCTGGTAGCCGGCCTCCACCCAGTCCCGCCTGGCCATCCTCGTACGGGCCGTCATCGCGCTCCCCACGCTCCGCTACACCAGGACCACCGGTCCCGGGTCCATCCCCAGCTCGATCCTGCCGTAGAGGGCGTACGCCGCGTCCGGGTCGAAGACCACATGCCCGCTGATCGTATTCACATCCCGCTGGGCCCGCTGGAACGGCGAGTCCGCGAACTGGGTGCTCGCGCCCGCCGCGCCGCACAGCTCGTTCACGACGCGGCGGGAGGTGGCGGCCACGTGCGCGGCGACCAGCCGGGCCCGGGCGCGGCGGTGCAGGCCGGTGGCGTCGCCCGCGGCGGCGGCCCCCGCCACGTCCCGCAGGGCGTCCTCCAGGAGCAGCCGCGCCGCCGCGAGGTCCGCGGTGGCGGTGGCGAGGCGGATCTGGCCGCTCATCAGGTCGCGCTGCCGCTCGCCGCTGTAGGCCATCCGCCGGCTCCGCATCCGCTCGGCGAACCGCGCGAGCACGCCCTCGGCGATGCCGAGCACGGGCGCCGCGCTGGTCAGCGCGAACACCGGGACGAGCGGGGTCCGGTAGAGCGGCGCGGGGTGGACGCGCGACCCGGGTGAGCGCCCCTCGGTCAGCGCCGCCAGCGGCACGGAGCGGTGCGCCGGGACGAAGACGTCCGCCACCTCGATGTCGTTGCTGCCGGTCCCGCGCATCCCGCTGGTGTGCCAGACGTCGTGGACGGTCACGTCCGCGCGCGGCAGCAGAAACAGCCGCGGCTCGATCGCCCCGTCAGTGGTGACGAGGCCCATGACCATCGCGTGGTCGGCGTGCATGGAGCCGCTGCCCCATGACCAGCGTCCGGTGACCCGGTGCCCGCCGTCGGCCGGCTCCGCGGTGCCGGTCGGCGCGAGGACGCACGGGATCAGCGCGTACGGCCGTTCGGCCCAGACCTCCTCCTGCGCCCGCTCGGGGAACAGCGCCACCATCCAGTTGTGCAGCGTGTAGATGACCGACAGCCAGCCGGTGGACGCGCAGGCGGCGCCGGCCGCGCGGCACGCCGCGACCATCGGCTCGAACCCGAGCTCGGCGCCGCCGTGGCGCTTCGGCACGAGCATGCTGAACAGGCCGGACGCGGCCAGGTCCGCGATGGTGGCGTCGGGCGGGCGGCGCGCGTCCTCGGCCTGCCGGGCGCGCTCGGACAGCGCGGGCGCCAGCTCCCGCACGCGGCGGACGATCTCGTCTCCGTACTCCATGGTACGGAACCATACCCTCAAGTATGGCGGCTCGGGCGGTGCGGGCGGCCGAGGCCGCGGGGGCGCCGGGGCCGGCCGGGGCGGCGAGGGTGGCGGCCGGTCAGGAGGAGGCCCGCGACCCCGCCGAGGGCCAGCCCGGCCGTCCCCGTCATCAGCACGGTTCCGGTGATGGTCGCGGGGCTGTCGTCGGTGGTCCTCGCGGCGGGCTCGGCGTTGACGCGCCCTGCCGGGGCGCCGCCGTGGACGTGCCCGTGGGCGGTGAGCGGAGCGGCCGGTGCGGAGGGCTCCGGCGTGGACGGGGCCTTCCGCGCGGGCGCGCCCTTCCCCTTCGCCTTCGCCTTCGGCGCAGCGGCGGCGCCGGTCCCGGCCGTCCCGCCCTCGCCGCCGAAGACGACGTCCGAGCAGGAGTAGAACGCCTCCGGGCTGTCGCTGCGCTGCCAGATCGCGTAGATCAGGTGCCGCCCCTTCTTGCCCGCCGGGATCCGGCCGGGAAGCTGGTAGGCGCCGTCCCTGATCGGCGGGTCGCTCTTGGTGAGGAACGGCCTGCTCTCCAGGTCCGCCCAGGTGAGCGGCTTGCGCGGGTCGTAGCCGTCCCGCGTGACGTACAGCTCGAACCGGCCGCGGTGGACGGCCGTGACCTGGTAGCGGAACGTGTAGGAGGCGCCCGCCGCCAGGCGCGTCGCGGGCCAGTCCGCCCGCGGCAGGTCCAGGCCGCGGAAGGCCGCGACGCCCGCGCTGCACAGCCGGCCGTCGGGGATGATCCGCCGGTGCCGCCCGGCCGCGTCGCCGATCCGGACCCCGTTCCAGTCGTAGAACGCCTGCTTCCCGCTCGCCGAGACGGCCGCCCGGCACGCCGCCGACCGGGGCGACTCGGGATTCTCCTGGTAGCAGGCGAGGACCCGGCTCACCGGCGTCCGCATCGAGCCGTGGGCGAGCGCGGGGGACGCGGCCGCCGCGAGCGCCGCCAGCGCCGCGGTTCCGGCGGCGGTGACGGTCGAGGCGCGTCGGAACAGCGCGGCACCGGTGTTCATCGGACTCCCATCTGAGACGCCATCGGCGAGGCCCGAGAGTAAAAGCGCGACGGGCGTTCCGGAACGGTCTTCAGAAGCTCTTAATCGATGCCTCAGCGACCTTTACGGGGATCGGTCCGAGCTGCGGGATCGGTTTGCGCGCCCCGGTGATTCACGGTTAGCGTGCCGAGTGGCCATCGGGGTCGGTTTCCGATTCCCGTCCTGTGGTGATGGTTCGAGAACCGGGTCAAAGAAATGCGACGTATGAAGGTGCCCTTTCGGTTCATGCTGGTGTGGGGCGCGGTCACCGCGACCGGCATGGCGATCAGCTGGGCCGGCGTGGGCGACGCGCTGCGCGGCACGGTGCTCGCCTCGCCCGACCTGACGGCCGGCCTCCCGGTGGCGACCGGGAGGCCGCCGGCCCCGCCGACCTCGGCCGCCGACTCGGCCCCGCCCGTCCGCGCCACCGCTCCGGCCTCCTCGCCGTCACCGTCGTCGTCCCGGCGGACTCCGGCGAGAGCGACCGCTTCCGCAAGCCCGTCCGCCGGTCCGCCGGACGGGAAGAGGCGCACCTATGACGTCCGGTCGGGACGGGTGGTGCTGGCCGTGAGCCCGCGCTCGGCGGAACTGGTGTCCGCGGCGCCCGACAACGGTTTCCAGACGAAGGTATGGCGGAAATCGACCTGGATTCGCGTCGAGCTGACCGACGGGACCCACGGCTCCGCCGTGATCGCCTCGTGGAACGACCACCCCACGATCGTCCAGATCTACGAATACTGATGCCGCGGAACCGGCCGTCCCTTTAGCGCCGGCCTTAAGGGAATGTTGAGCCATCGCTGACGCGGTCCTAAGCGGCACGCGGCTACCGTCGTCGCCATTCCCCGTTCCCGCCGTGATCCCCGTCCTTGGAGGCCGTCATCGAGAGCACACCGGCCGCGCGTCCCTGCGGGTTCTGCCGGCGGCCCGTCCCGCAGACGCAGGGGCAGCCGCCGCGCCGGTTCTGCGCGACCGGCCCCGGCCCGTCGGCGTGCGAGGCCGCGGCCGCCGAGCAGCGCGAACGCGGCCTCGCCGCACCCGGCCTCGGCGGTCACGTCGCCCGCACCTGGGACCTCGTCGAACGGCTTGAGGCGACGGCCGCCCTGCTCACCGGCGCGCTGGACGGCGAGCTCACCGTCGCGGGCGTCGAAGCGCGCATGGCGCAGGTCCGCGCGGAGACCGCGGCGGTCGAGGCCGAGGCGCACCGGGCGGCCGAGGACGCGCGGGCCCGGGCCGGAGAGGCCCTCGCCGCCGCCGACGCGCAGCGCCGC
>NZ_JABMCA010000069.1:0-49546 GCF_014706005.1 Actinomadura sp. RB99
TTCGGGCACTCCGGTCGCGGCGGCGATGAAGGCCGGCCCGCGGCGGTGGTGTTGTCGGTGGTCCAGCACGCGTTGCTCGTCGTGTGGTGCGGTGCGCCCGGGGGTGCGGTGCGGCCGCGAGCTGCGGTCGTGGAGCCCGGCCGGGCCGTGGGCGTCATAGCGCTGCACCCAGCGATGTGCGCACTGCCGCGAGACTCCCATCTCCCGTGCGACGTGCGCGACCGGGCGTCCCTGCACACGGACACGCTCGACCAGCAGACGACGGCCGTGGACGGTCAACCGTGCATTAGCGTGGCTCATGAAGACCTCCGAGACGGGTGAAGACGGCTATCTCCACCGCACTCGGAGGTCTTCGCTTTGATCAACCACCAACCCGGCGTGTCACCAACCTCACGGCCGAGTACAGCTAGCGGCCGGGCACCGACCAGCCGCGGGAGCGCAGCTCGGTGGCGAGCCTCTCCGCCGCCTCCGGCACCACCGCCAGCTCCAGGACGCCCAGCGGGCGGCCCGGCGAGTGCTCGATCGTCACGTCCTCGATGTTCACCCCGGCGACCCCCGCCGCCTGGAAGATCATCGCCAGCTCACCCGGCCGGTCCGGGATGACCACCTGCACCGTCGCGTACGCCGACTGGCCGCCGCCGTGCTTGCCCGGGATCCGGGACCGGCCCGCGTTCCCGCGCAGCAGCAGGTCCGCGACGTGCGCCGACGCGCCCTCGCTGCCGTCGCGCAGCAGCGACGCCGCCACCGCCAGGTCCGTCGCGACCGCCTCCAGCACGTCCGCGACCGGCTCGGCGTTCGCCGACAGGATCCCGATCCACAGCCGCGGGTCGCTCGCCGCGATCCGCGTCACGTCCCGGACGCCCTGCCCCGACAGGCCCAGCGCCACGTCGTCGGCGCCCGTCAGCCGCGCCGCGACCGCCGCCGACACCACGTGCGGGCCGTGCGACACCAGCGCCACCGCCCGGTCGTGCTCGGCGGCGTCCACCTCCACCGGCATCGCGCCGCACGCCTTCACCAGCGCCGTCACCGCCGCCACCGCCTCCGGAGCCGCCTCCGGCGTCGCGCACAGCGCCCACGGCCGGCCGAGGAACAGGTCCGGGCGGGCCGCGCCCGGCCCCGACCGCTCGCTGCCGGCGAGGGGATGCCCCGCCACGAACGTCGACAGGTCGCAGCCCAGCTCCGCCGCCTGCGCCAGCGGCAGCGCCTTCACGCTCGCGACGTCCGTGTACGCCGTGGCCAGACCGCGCTTCTGCGCGTCCAGCAGCGTCACCGCGACCGCCGCGGGCGGCACCGCCAGCACCGCGAGGTCCGCAGGCTCCGCGGACGCCCCGCCCGGCAGCGCCGTCCCCGCGCCCAGCTCGACCGCCAGCGCGAGGGCGGCGGCGTCCCGGTCGGTCAGCAGCACCTCGGCGCCGCGCTCGCGCATCGCCAGCGCGATCGACGTGCCGATCAGGCCCGTCCCGACAACGACGATGCGGCCCACCACGTCCTCGTCCACGCCCGTCACCCTACTGCGCCCCATCCCGCCTGATCATCGTTCCGCTGATCATTGCGACCGCCCCCGCCCGCCGGGCGCCACCGCGCCCCGCACATGCCTCGCTGCGCTCGGGCGCTATTGCGCGATGTCCAGGCGGAGCGCCTTGGCGCCGCGCAGGTACACGTGCTGGACCTCCGCGCGCGGACGGTCCGTCGCGACGTGCGCCATCAGCCGGATCACCCGCGGCAGCGCGTGCGGCACGGCGATCTCGCTCGCGCACATCAGCGGCACCTCCTGGAACCCGAGCTTGCGCGCCGCGAGCGCCGGGAACTCCGCCGTCAGGTCCGGCGTCGCCGTGAACAGCACGCTGATCACGTCGTCGGTCGTCAGCCCGTTGCGGCTCATGACCTCGCTCACCAGCTCGGCCGTCGCCGCCAGGATCTCCTCCCGGTCGTCGGCGTCCACCTGCGTCGCCCCGCGGACCGCGCGTACCGCCACGTCGTCCCTCTCCGTCTCGCCTGAATCGCGGCGCCGGGCCTACAGCCCGACCACCTGGTAGAGCTCGCCGACCTCCTGGACGGTCAGCGCGCGCATCCCGCCCGGCTTCAGCTGGCCCAGCTTGATCGGGCCGAACTCTATGCGGGCCAGCTGCTGCACCGGGAACCCGACCTCCTTCAGCAGCCGCCGCACGATGTGCTTGCGCCCCTCGTGCAGGGTGATCTCCACCAGCACCCGCTTGCCGACCTGGTCGAACACCCGGAACTTGTCGGCCTTGGCCGGGCCGTCGTCCAGCGTCACCCCGGCGCGCAGCCGCTTGCCGAGATCGCGCGGGATCGGCCCGTGGATCTCGGCGAGGTAGGTCTTGAACACCCCGTAGCTCGGGTGGGTGAGCCGGTGGGCGAGCTCGCCGTCGTTGGTGAGCAGGATCAGGCCCTCGGTGTCGGTGTCGAGCCGGCCGACGTGGAACAGCCGCTCCGGCACGTCCACGTAGTCCTCCAGGGACTTGCGGCCCCGCTCGTCCGACATCGTGCTGACGACGCCGCGCGGCTTGTTGACCATGTAGTACCGCATCTCGGCGCGCGTCTCGACCCGCTTGCCGTCCACGTGGATCACGGCCCGCTGCGGGTCGACCCGCTCGCCGAACCGGAACACCCGCTTGCCGTCGACGGTCACGCGGCCCTCGCCGATCAGCTCCTCGCAGTGGCGGCGGCTGCCGATCCCGGCCTCGGCCAGCACCTTCTGCAGCCGCACGCCCTCGTTGTCAGTCACGTTTCCTCAACTATGTCTTCTGGCAGGTCGTCGGGGAGGAAGGGGGCCAGCTCCGGCAGTTCGCCGAGGTCGCGCAGCCCCAGCCGCTCCAGGAAGTACCCGGTGGTGCGGTACAGGTGCGCGCCGGTCTCCGGTTCCTGGCCGGCGTTCTCGATCAGGCCGCGCAGCGTGAGCGTCCGCATCACGCCGTCGCTGTTGACGCCGCGGACCGCCGACACCCGCGCCCGGCTCACCGGCTGCCGGTAGGCGACGACCGCGAGGGTCTCCAGCGCGGCCTGCGTCAGCCGGGCCTGCTGGCCGTCGGTGACGAACCGCTCCACCACCGGGGCGCAGACGTCCCGGGTGTAGAACCGCCAGCCGCCGGCGACCTCCCTGAGGTCGAACCCGCGGCCCTGCTCGGTGTATTCCGCGGCCAGCTCCCGCAGCGTCGCGGCGACCTCGCCGCGCGGCCGCTCCAGCAGCTGCGCCAGGGTGATCTCGGCGACCGGCTCGTCCACCACCAGCAGGATCGCCTCGATCGAGGCGCGCAGGCCCGGCTGCCCCTCGCCGCCGGCGCCGGACGCCTCCTCCGGAGCCTCATCCGGAGCCTCATCCGGCGCGTCCGCGTCCGGAGCCTCGGGCGGGGCCTCCGCCTGCGGCGCCTCGGCCTGGGGCTCGTCGGGCGCGTCCTGCGGGGGGCGCTCCTCCGGCGTGTCCGGGCCGGGTCCCTCAGTCATCGTCGTCCTCGTCCTTCCCGTCCTTGTCGGCCGCGTCCCGGGCCTCGCGGGAGCCCTCGTAGTCGTCGCCGACCGCCACGTCGCCCTCGTCGGTGCCGGTCCACGTGACGTGCAGCTCACCGAGCGGTTCGAGCTGCTCGAACGTGACGGCCCGCTCCCGGTACAGCTCCAGCAGCGCCAGGAACCGCGCGACGACCTCGTAGGTGCCGTCGGCATCGGACGCCAGGACGCGGAACGTGGTCTTGCGGAGCCGCCGCAGCTTCTCCACGACGATCGCGGCCTGCTCCTTGACGCTCGCCTTCGGCTGGTACATGTGCTCGACCGACACCGAGGGCGGCGCCTTCGGGGCGAGCGCCTTGGCCGCGAGCCGGGCGAACTCCTCCGGGCCGAGGCCGAGCAGCACCTCCGGCAGCAGGTTGGCGAACTTCGGCTCCATCGGCACCACGCGCGGGAACCGCCTGCCCGCGTCGGCCATCCGGGCGGCGAGCACCTGCGCGGCCTCCTTGTACGCGCGGTACTGCAGCAGCCGGGCGAACAGCAGGTCGCGGGCCTCCAGCAGGGCCAGGTCCTCCTCGTCGTCGACCTCGCCGGACGGCAGCAGCCGCGCCGCCTTCAGGTCCAGCAGGGTCGCGGCGACGAGCAGGAAGTGGCTGGCCTGGTCGAGGTCCCAGTCCTTGCCGTAGGAGCGGATGTGGGCGATGAAGTCGTCGGTGACCTTGTGCAGGGACACCTCGGTGATGTCGAGCTTGTGCTTGGAGATCAGCCCGAGGAGCAGGTCGAACGGGCCGTCGAAGTTGTCGAGGTGGACGCGGAAGCCCTGCCCCTCGCCGTGCTCCTCGCCCTCGCGCTGGCCTTCGCCCTCGCTCTGCTCCGGCGCCGTCTCGTCCACGTCGCTCACGGTAGCGGAGGACGCCGCTCGTCCCGTGCTCCCCGGCAACATGCTCACCGGCCACATCGTCCCATGCCCGGCGGGGTGCGGGCGCCCGGCGGCGGGGCGCGGGCGGGGCGCCCGTCAGGAGGGGCGGCGCCCGGCGATCCGGGCGACGAGGTCCTCGGCCTGGACGCGGGTGAAGGAGCCGGTGATCTGCACCGAGCCGCCCGTGATGGGGCCGTCGGTGACCGCCGGCGCCGACAGCACCCGCCCGCCGACGACCATCGCGATCTGCTGCCCGGGCGTCCCGGGCTGCTGCTGCGCCGCCGTCCCGGTGAGGCCGGCGAAGGCCCGCGCGTCCGCCTTGGTGAGGCCGATCTGGATGGTCCAGGACGTGGACCCGCCGGACGGCGGCTCGACCTTCATGCGCTCGACGCGGCGGACGGTCATGCCGCCGCCCGCGAGCCGGTAGCAGGACGTCCCGGACGCCTCCGGCAGCGTCCCGGCCGCGCAGGGCGCCTGGGTGACCGCCGCGACCTGCTGGAGCATCATCGGCTGCCGGAGGTCGGTCGGGCCGCCGGCGTAGCCGTCGCCGCCGCTGGTCGCCAGGAAGACGGCCACACCGGCGACCACGAGGACGAGGACGAGCGCGGCGACGCCCCCGATGATCAGCGGCGTCCGGCGCGAGGGCCGGGCGGGCGGCGGGTACTGCGCGCCGGCGCCGGGCAGCGGGTAGGCGGTCGGCGCCGCTCCGGGCGGAGGCGGTCCGGCGGGGGGCATCCCGGCCGGTGGGGGCATGCCGGCCGGCGGCGTCGGCGCGTACGGCGGGGGCGGCGGGCCCTCGCCCGAGGGCGGCGGGGCGTAGATGGGCGGCGGGGGCCGGAACGGCTCGGGCGGCTCGCCGGGGGGCTGGGCCATGCTGATCCCTACCGTTGCGGGGATGGCGGTCAGGACATGTCGCGCAGGCGCCGGACGAGCGTGCTGTGCTCGCCGTGCGCGTCGAAGTCGCCGATCATCGCCGCGACGGCCTCGCGGACCAGCCGGCCCCGGTCGACGGGCAGGGCGTGGTCGGCGCGCAGCCGCAGCCGCAGCTGCTCCAGCGCGAGCAGCTCGTCGGACGAGATGTACACGGTGATCTTGGAGTCGTGGCGCTGGCGTCCGGTGGGGCGGCGCCCGGCGTCCGGCACCGCGAGCCGGGACGGGCCGGTGCCCGGCACCGCGCGCTCCGCCCCGGCGCGTTCCGGAGCGGTGTGGTCCGGGACGGCGTACTCGGGGACGGCGTGCTCCGGCCGGGCGCGCCCGGGTGCGGGCGGGCCGCCTGGCGGGCCGGGAGCGGGGCCGGGCGGCGGCGCGGTGGGCCGGAAGATCTCATCGACACCGGGCAGCCTTACCCGACGTGAGCCCACCTTCCGAGCACCTCCCGCGCCAGACCCCGGTATGCGTTCGCGCCCATCGAGTTCGGGTCGAAGTACGTGATCGGCTCCCCGGCGACGGTCGCGTCAGGAAACCGTACCGTGCGGTTGATGACCGTGTGGAAGACCTTGTCGCCGAAGGCCTCGACGATGCGGCCGAGGACCTCGCGGGTGTGCAGGGTCCGCGAGTCGTACATGGTGCCGAGCACGCCGTCGATCACCAGGCCCGGGTTGATCCGGCCCTGCACCTTGTCGATGGTCTCCATCAGCAGCGCGACGCCGCGCATCGCGAAGTACTCGCACTCCAGCGGGATCAGCACGCCCTCGCTGGCGGCCAGCGCGTTCACGGTCAGCAGGCCGAGCGACGGCTGGCAGTCGATCAGGATGTAGTCGTAGTGCGGGACCGCGGACTTCAGCGCGCCCTGCAGGATGTACTCGCGGCCCACCTCGTGGACGAGCTGGACCTCGGCGCCGGACAGGTCGATGTTGCTCGGCAGCAGGTCCATGCCGTCGACGCCGGTCTCCAGGACGACGTCCTCCCACTCGGTGTCGCGTTCGAGCAGCAGGTTGTGGATCGTCATGTCGAGCTGGCGCGGGTCGCCCTTGCCGAGGCCGACCGACAGGGCGCCCTGCGGGTCGAAGTCGACGAGCAGCACCCGGCGGCCGTACTCGGCGAGCGCGGCGCCCAGGTTGATCGTCGTGGTGGTCTTGCCGACGCCGCCCTTCTGGTTGCAGATGGCGACGATGCGGGCGGGTCCGTGCTCCGCCAGCGGCTCCGGCTCCGGAAAGACGGGCACGGGTCGCTGAGTCGGGCCGAGGGCCCGACTCGGATCGGTCTCTATGGTGGCGGAGGAGAGGACTCCATGCCCGCCGTTCGTGCTGGTCACCAGATCCCTCCCCGGCGGCCGGGAATGCCGTCCAGAACGGGGACTCTAGGGCCCCGTCCCCTGCGTCTCAAGCCGACGCGCGCCGAGTGTCGACATTTGTCGCGGCGGGCACGGCCGTGCGTCCCGGCCTGCGCGGTGCGCGCGGCTGGACGCTCAGCTCCGGGCACGCGGATGCGATGTGGCGTACACCTCGCGCAGCAGCTGGACCGTCACCAGAGTGTAGACCTGCGTGGTCGTCACGGAGGCGTGTCCGAGCAATTCCTGGACGACGCGCACGTCGGCGCCGCCGTCCAGCAGGTGGGTGGCGAACGAGTGCCGCAGCGTGTGCGGCGACACCTGCGACAGCCGCGCCCGGTCGGCGGCGGCGCGCAGCACCATCCACGCGCCCTGCCGCGACAGCCGCCCGCCGCGGGCGTTCAGGAACAGCGCGGGGCCGCCGCGTCCGGCGCCGGCGAGCTCGGGGCGCGCGCGGACGAGGTAGGCGTCGACGGCCCGCACCGCGTAGTCGCCGATCGGGACGATCCGGGCCTTGCCCCCCTTGCCGGCGACGCGGGCGAACCCGTCGGCGAGGTCGAGGTCGTCGACGTCCAGGCCGACCGCCTCGGAGATCCGGGCGCCGGACCCGTACAGCAGCTCCAGCAGCGCGCGGTCGCGCAGGCCGCGGGCGGTGCCGGCGTCGCCGTCGGACGGTCCGGCGGCCGCGGCGAGCAGCCGCTCGACCTCCTCCAGCGTGATGGCCTTGGGGAGCCGCCGCGGCGGCGTCGGCGGTTTGACGTCGTGCGCGGGGTCGTCGGACGCGAGGCCCTCGCGCAGCGCGAACCGGTGCAGCCCCCTGACGGCGACGAGCGCGCGCGCCGCCGACCCGGCCGACAGCGGCGGATGCTCCTCGTCGCCCTCCCGCAGGCCCATCAGGAACGCGCGGACGTCGTCCTCGGTGATGTCGGCGACGGAGGCGCGGCCACGGCCCTCCTGCACCCGGACGTAGCGGCGCAGGTCGCGGCGGTAGGACGACAGGGTGTTGGCGGCGAGGCCGCGCTCGACGGCCAGGTGCCCCAGGTAGGTGCGCACCGCCGACTCGAGCGCGGAGCCGGTGCCCGGTTCGGGGCCGGCGTCCGGTGCGGGGGGCCGCTCGGCGGACCGGCGGGTCGTGCTCGGGGACAGTGCGGCACCTCTTCTGACGGTCGGTCGGCTCGGTCGGGGTCGGCTCGGTCGGGTCGCTCGAGGCGGGTCGCGACGTGCCCATCATGCCCCCTCCCGCCGCGCCGCGCAGGGGTCTGCGGCGCGGCCGTGTCGCGTTTCGCACCGGCGCCGTCCCGACCCGGCCGCGCCGCCCCCACCGAACGCGAAGGACGCGGAACGCCCCGCCGTCCCGCATCGGGAGGCGGGGCGTTCCGCGTCGCGGTCGCCGGGGCCGGTGTCAGTCCTCCGGGGCGTCGGCGGGGCGCAGGTCGCGGTAGCCGGAGGCGCGCGAGGCGTGCGCGGCGAGGATCCCGACGCACGCGATCATGTTGTGCACGTCGCCCGCGAGGACCTTGCGGACGGCCTCGTCCAGCGGCACCCACACCACCGGCATGTCGGCCTCCTCGTGCACCCGCTCGAAGTCGATCTGCTCGGCGGGCACCTGCGTGAGGTCGCGGGCGAGGAAGATCCGGCTCCGCTCGTCCGACATGCCCGACGAGGGGAACACGTCGACGAGGGTGTCCCAGCGCGCGGCCCGGTACCCGGCCTCCTCCAGCAGCTCCCGCTCCGCGAGCTTGCGCAGCGGCTCCCCCGCGACGTCGCGGAGCCCGGCGGGCGCCTCCCAGAGCAGCCGCTCGACGGGGTGCCGGTACTGGCGCAGCAGCAGCACCCGGTCGCGGTCGTCGAGGGCGAGGACGCCGACGGAGCCGAGGTGCTCGATGACGTCGCGGCCGACGATCTCGGTGCCGCCGCCGGGGCCGCTCGGCATCTCGACGCGGTCGCGGCGGACGTTGAACACCCGCCCCGCGAACGCGGTGGACTCCTCGACGACCTTCCAGCGCTCCGGCCGGTCGCGGACGTCGTCCGGGCCGAGCTCGGGGCCGGTCCCCGGGCCGGCGGTCACGACGCGTCCGCGGCGCGCGCGTCGGCGTAGTCGATCGCCGCGGAGACCAGGCCGGTGAACAGCGGGTGCGGGCGGGTCGGCCGGGACCGGAACTCCGGGTGCGCCTGGGTGCCGACGAAGAACGGATGGGCCTCGCGGGGCAGCTCGACGTACTCGACGAGCCGGCCGTCGGGCGACAGCCCGGAGAACCGCAGCCCCGCCTCCTCCAGCCGGTCGCGGTAGGCGTTGTTGACCTCGTAGCGGTGCCGGTGCCGCTCGGAGACCTTCGCCTCCCCGTACAGCTCCCGCACCACCGACCCGTCGGCGAGGTCGGCCGGGTAGAGGCCGAGCCGCATCGTGCCGCCCATGTCGCGCTCGCCGGCGACCACGTCGACCTGGTCGGCCATGGTCGCGACCACCGGGTGCGCGGTGGTGGCGTCGAACTCGGCGCTGCCGGCGTCGGCGAGCCCGGCGAGCGTCCGCGCCGCCTCGATCACCATGCACTGCAGGCCGAGGCAGATGCCGAGCAGCGGGACGCGGTTCTCGCGGGCGTGCCGGATCGCGCCGAGCTTGCCCTCGATGCCTCGGACGCCGAACCCGCCGGGGATCAGCACGCCGTCGACGCCGTCCAGCTCCCGCTTGGCGCCCTCGGGGGTCGCGCAGTCGTCGCTCTTCACCCAGCGGATGTGCACCTTGGCGTCGTTGCCGAACCCGCCGTGCCGCAGCGCCTCCGTCACCGACAGGTAGGCGTCGGGCAGGTCGATGTACTTGCCGACCAGCGCGATCGTGACCTCGCGGGCGGGCTTGTGGACGCGCCGCAGCAGCCGGTCCCAGGCGCCCCAGTCGACGTCCCGGAACGGCAGCCCGAGCCGGCGCACCACGTAGGCGTCGAGGCCCTCGGCGTGCAGCACCTTCGGGATGTCGTAGATGGACGCGGCGTCGACCGCGGACACCACGGCCTCGCGGTCCACGTCGCACATCAGGCTGATCTTGTGCTTGAGCCCGTCGGTGATCGGCCGGTCCGACCGGCACACGATCGCGTCGGGCTGGATGCCGATGGAGCGCAGCGCGGCGACCGAGTGCTGCGTCGGCTTGGTCTTCAGCTCGCCGGACGGGCCGATGTAGGGCAGCAGCGACACGTGCAGGAAGAAGCAGTTGTCGCGGCCGATCTCGTGCCGGATCTGCCGCACCGACTCCAGGAACGGCAGCGACTCGATGTCGCCGACGGTCCCGCCGACCTCGGTGATGACGATGTCGACCTCGGTGTCGTCCGCCATCCCGCGGATGCGGTCCTTGATCTCGTTGGTGATGTGCGGGATCACCTGCACGGTGTCGCCGAGGTACTCCCCGCGCCGCTCCTTGGCGATCACGTTGGAGTAGACCTGGCCGGTGGTGACGTTCGCGGACCCGTGCAGCTCGGTGTCCAGGAACCGCTCGTAGTGGCCGATGTCCAGGTCGGTCTCGGCGCCGTCGTCGGTGACGAACACCTCGCCGTGCTGGAACGGGTTCATGGTGCCGGGGTCGACGTTGAGGTAGGGGTCCAGCTTCTGCATGGTGACCCGCAGCCCGCGAAGGGTGAGAAGCCGCCCCAGGCTGGAGGCCGTCAGTCCCTTGCCGAGGCTGGAGGCGACACCGCCGGTGACGAAGAGGTGCTTGGTAGGACGTGATCTACCAGTGGCTGCCGAAGGCAAGAAGGCGCTCCCGTGGTCGTTGCGAGGCGGCGATCCGACGTGCTCGGTACCGCACTGTCCACGGGCCACCAGGATAACAGCCGGGCACGGGTGCGCCATCCCGGGCGTGCCCCGCTCCCCCTGGTCAGAGGGTGTGGGGCGGGCGGCCCGCGCCCCCCGGCCCGCGGGCCGGGGGGATTCTCACAGCCGCGGGGTCGCCGCGGTGGGCATGATCGTGCGCAGCTGGCGGGTCAGCTCGTCGATCAGGGATCGGGCCTGGTCGGCGGCCTGCCGGGCGGCGTCGCGCTCCTGGGACAGCTCGGCGATCTGCGCGCGCTGCTCGGTGACGGCCTGGGCGAGCTGGTCGACCCACTGGTCGCGCTCGGCGAGCTTCTCGGCGACCGCGTCGCGCTCGGCGGCCATCTGCCGCATCCCGGCGACCGCCTTGTCGCGTTCCCGGCCGGCCTGGTCGGCGCGGCCCCGGGCGAGGGTCAGCTCCGACTCGGCGCGCGCCTGCGACTGCACCGCGGCCTCCCGGGTGCGGTCGGCGGCCTCGCGGGCCTTGGCGCTGGCGTCGCGCTCGCGTTCGGCCTTCTTGGCGGCCTCCAGCGACTGCGCGGCGGTGTCCAGGGCCTGCTGGCGCTCGGCCTCGGCGGCCTCGGCGCGGGTGATCGCCTCCTGCGCGCGGCGCTCGGCGTCCTGCGCGCGCCGCTCCGCCTCCTGCGCGCGGCGCTCGTTCTCCTGGGCGCGGCGCTCGGACTCCTGCGCGCGGCGGCGCGTCTCGTCGGCCTCCTTGCCGGCGGCGACGACGGCGTGCTGCAGGTTCTGCGCGGTCATCTCCGCGTCGGTCACCTTGGAGCGCAGCGCCGACAGCTCGCTGTGCGCGGCCTCCAGGGCGCGCGACAGCTCTGAGGCCTGCTCGGCGACCCGGTCGCGCTCGGCCTCGGCGGAGCGGCGGCCGCCGACGGCGTCCTCGACGGCGCGCAGCGCGTCGTCGCGGGCCTCGCTCATCGCGTCGCGCTGCTGGATCGCCTGCCGGACGGTGGCCTCGGCCTCGGCGACGCGGCGCTCGGCCTGCTCGGCCTGGGCCTGCGCCTGCTCCATCTGGGCACGGGCCTGCTCGGCCTGCGCGCGCGCCTGGTCGGCCTGCACCCGGGCCTGCTCGGCCTGCCCGCGCGCCTGGTCGGCCTGGGCGCGGCCCTGCTGCGCCTGGTTCCAGGCGGCCGCGGCGTCGCGCTGCGCGGCCTCCTTCTCCTGTTGCAGGGCGGCGATCTGGGTGACGGCCTCGTTCTGCACCTCGCCGGCGCGCCGCTCGGCCTCGGCCACCTTGCGCTCGGCCTCGACGGCGCGGCGGTCGGCCTGCTCGGCCTGGCCCCGCGCGCGCTGCACCTCGCCCCAGGCGGCGGCCGCGTCGCGCTGCGCCGACTCCTTCTCCGCCTGGATCGCCGCCACCTGCGAGGCGGCCTCGTTCTGCGCCTCGGTGACGCGGCGCTCGGCGTCGACGGCGCGGCGGTCGGCCTGCTCGGCCTGGCCCCGCGCGCGCTGCACCTCGCCCCAGGCGGCCGCGGCGTCGCGCTGCGCCGACTCCTTCTCCGCCTGGATCGCCGCCACCTGCGAGGCGGTCTCGCTCTGCGCCTCGCTGACCTTGCGCTCGCCGGCGGCGAGCGCGTCGCCGATGAGGTCGGCCATCTGGCGCAGCCGCTCGACGATGTCCCAGGGCTGGGCCTCGGGCTGCTCGCCCTCGGGGCGTCCGGCGTCCGCGCCCTGGCCGGGCTGCTGGGGCTTGGCCATCTGGATCGGCTGCTGGGCGGCAGGCACGGGCACGTCGGACCCGCGGCCCGGGTCACGCCCCATCGCGGGCCAGGGAGAACCCGCGTCCGGGACTCCGCGCGAACCACCCGATCCGTTCAGCTCACTCACTGGTCTCCTCGCCTCGTGGTCCGGAGACGTTCGAGCGGGGCGCCGGGACGCCCCCTCGGGTCGCTGCGTTCCTCGCCTCGCGGCTCGTCACTTCGCTCACGTCTCCTCGCCGACGGCTCCGTCCGGGGGCCGTGTTCCGCGGGGGCTGTCATGGACATGGCGCTCGCGTCACTCCTCGCCCTTGGGCTCGTCGCTCCGCTCACTGAAGGCACTCTAGTGCCGACCAGCGGAACGTTTGCCCAGTTTGGGGTTTAGTTTCGTGCTCGGCTCTCGGTGCGGACGGGGGCCGCACGCCTGGTCACACCCGGTGCGGGCCCCCTGCCGCCCCCACAACGGTGCCACGGGTCACACCGCGCCGCGCGGGAAAGCGCGGACCCGGCCGCCGGGTGGGATGATCCGCGGCATGGAGCTTCGCACCCTGTATCCGCCGATCGAGCCCTACGACTCCGGGCTGCTCGACGTCGGCGACGGCAACCGGATCCACTGGGAGGTCTGCGGGAACCCGGACGGGAAGCCGGCGGTGATGCTGCACGGCGGGCCGGGCGGCGGGTGCAGTCCCGCGCACCGCCGGCAGTTCGACCCGGAGCGGTACCGGATCGTGCTGTTCGACCAGCGCAACTGCGGCCGGAGCCTGCCGCACGCCAAGGACCCGGACGTCTCCCTGGAGGCGAACACGACCTGGCATCTCGTCGCCGACATGGAGCGGCTGCGCGAGCACCTCGGCATCGAGCGGTGGCTGGTGTTCGGCGGGAGCTGGGGCAGCGCGCTGGCGCTGGCGTACGCGCAGACGCATCCGGAGCGGGTGACCGAGCTGGTGCTGCGCGGCATCTTCACGCTGCGGCCGTTCGAGCTGTACTGGTTCTACCAGGAGGGCGCGTCGCTCATCTTCCCCGACCTGTGGGAGAAGTACGTCGAGCCGATCCCGGAGGACGAGCGGGAGGACCTCATCTCCGCCTTCCACGAGCGGCTCAACTCCCCCGACCGGGACGTGCGGGTCGCGGCGGCGAAGGCGTGGGCGACGTGGGAGGGCTCGACGCTGACGCTGCGCCCGGACCCGGAGATGGCGGAGGGGTTCGGGGAGCCGGACTACGCGGTCGCGTTCGCGCGGATCGAGAACCACTACTTCATGAACGAGGGGTTCTTCGAGGACGAGCAGCTGATCAGGGGTGTGGACCGGATCCGGCACATCCCTGCCGTGATCGTGCAGGGCCGCTACGACGTGTGCACGCCCGCGGCGACGGCGTGGGACCTGCACCGCGCGTGGCCGGAGGCGGAGTTCCACATCGTGGACGACGCGGGGCACGCCTACAGCGAGCCGGGGATCCTGCACCGGCTCGTCGAAGCGACCGACCGTTTCGCGCAGGCCGGCTGAGCCGCCGTTTCGGACGCACGTCGATCGCGTCCACGGCACGACCGGAACACGGTCGGGATCCCGCGCTCGCGCCGGGTCCCGGCCGTGTCCGAAATGCCTCCGGACCGCTCTAATCCTTACCGGTCCGCCAACCCTGCCTTACCCGGCGGCAAGGCGGTCACCCGCTTGAAGGTGACGGACCCGGGGCTCACAGGGCCCGCCTCAACGTCTTGGCCCACATCCGCCCCACGGCCCCGCGCGGCGGCTCGACCTCCCGCGATGCGCAGTGACGCCGACCGCACCCCTCCCGTTGTCATTGAATCTGAGTGACTTACCTCACACAACCGATACACAAAAACGCGCGGCAGGCGGGCGCGGAACATTAAGGTTGCGTTCAGGAAGGCGCTCCGCGCGCCCGTCCGCGAAGTCGCCAGTACCTCCTGCGTATCGCAGGGAATGGCGCGCCACCGCTCCGAGAACGGTCGGCCGAAATTACTCCGAATTTGGCAAGCGAACTGCCATACCCGCTGCCCGCCAGGCTAAACATCCTGACGATAACATTACGGAACGATCACTCGGCGAGATTCGGTAAGTTGCCTGGACATGGCACCGCAACCCCTGGAATCACCGACCCGACGCCCCGAAACGGACGAGACGAGCGAGGACGTGCAACTCCAGGAGCCGAGCCTCACCGACGGCCCCGCACTGTGGCGGATCGCCCGGGACTCCAAGGTCCTGGACGTCAATTCGCCCTACAGCTACGCCCTCTGGTGCCGCGACTTCGCCGACACCTCCGTGGTGGCCCGCGACGGCGGCGGAGTCTGCGGTTTCGTCACCGGCTACGTCCGGCCGTCCCGCCCCGACACCTTCTTCGTGTGGCAAGTGGCGGTTGACGACGCCCATCGGGGGCAGGGATTGGCACGCCGCATGCTGGACCGCCTCGGCGACCGGCTGTCGGCACGCGGCCACCGCTTCATGGAGGCCACCGTGACTCCGGACAACACAGCGTCGGAGGCGATGTTCGCCTCGTTCGCCCGGGCCCGCGGCTGCGACCTGACCCGCGAGCCGCTGTTCGGCGCCGAGCACTTCCCCGGCGGCGGACACGAGCCCGAGGTGCTCTTCCGGATCGGCCCGTTCGGCCCCGCGACCTGACCCGCGGCCGGCGGAACCGCCGCCGGCCGGACCCGCTCCGAGTCCGTTCCCGACCCGTACCGCATCCGGCCGGTGCCGCCCGGCACCGGCGTCTCGCCCGAACCGCTCCCACCCCCGACCTGCCGGAGGCAGATCATGGACGTCTTCGCCCGTATGGAATCGGAAGTCCGCGGCTACTGCCGGGGCTGGCCCACGGTGTTCAGCACCGCACAGGGCTCCCACATCACCGACGAGAACGGTCGCAGCTACCTCGATTTCTTCGCCGGCGCGGGAACCCTCAACTACGGACACAACAACCCTCAGCTGAAACGCCGCCTGATGGACTATCTCGCGAGCGACGCCATTGTGCACAGCCTCGACATGTACACCACGGCGAAGCGCGACTTCCTGGAACGATTCAACGAGTACGTCCTCGAGCCGCGGGGCCTCGACTACAAGGTCCAGTTCCCCGGCCCGGCGGGCAACAACTCGGTCGAGGCGGCGCTGAAACTGGCCCGCAAGTTCACCGGACGCGAGACCGTCGTCAGCTTCACCAACGCCTTCCACGGCATGACGCTCGGCGCGCTCGCGGTCACCGGCAACTCGATGAAGCGCACCGGCGCCGGCGTGCCGCTCGGGCACGGCGTCGCGATGCCGTACGACAACTACCTCGACGGCCGCACGCCCGACTTCCTGCTGTTCGAGACGATGCTCGACGACAGCGGCAGCGGCCTGGACAAGCCCGCCGCCGTGATCGTCGAGACGGTGCAGGGCGAGGGCGGCATCAACGTCGCCACCGCCGAGTGGCTGCGCGGCCTGCAGGACCTGTGCCACCGCCAGGACATCCTGCTGATCGTCGACGACGTGCAGATGGGCTGCGGCCGCACCGGCCCGTTCTTCAGCTTCGAGGAGGCCGGGATCACCCCGGACATCGTCTGCCTGTCCAAGTCGCTCAGCGGCTACGGGCTGCCGTTCGCGGTCACCCTCATGAAGCGCGAGCTGGACGTGTGGGAGCCCGGCGAGCACAACGGCACCTTCCGCGGCTTCAACCCGGCGTTCGTCACCGCCATCGCCGCGCTGGAGGACTACTGGACCGGCGAGGGCATGGAGAAGCAGACGCTCGCCAAGGGCCAGCAGGTCCAGACGGCGCTGGAGGAGATCGCGCTCGCGCACGCCGGCGCGATCGACACCGTCCGCGGCCGCGGCCTCGCGTGGGGCCTGGTGATGAAGGACCCGGAGACCGCGCCGCAGGTGTGCGCCGAGGCGTTCTCCCGCGGGCTGCTCATGGAGACCTCCGGCCCCGAGGGCGAGGTCGTCAAGCTGCTGCCGCCGCTCACCACGACCGAGACCGAGCTGGCCCACGGCCTGGAGATCATCGCCGAGTCGGTCAACGCCGTCCGCACCAAGGTGTCGGTCTGACCCGGCCGCCGGGCCGCACCGCCGCCCCGTAACACACCGGAAAAGAGGAATCCATGATCGTTCGCTCCCTTGACGAGATCATCGGCACCGAGCGCGACGTGCAGGCGCCGACCTGGTGCAGCCGCCGCTTCGTGCTGGCCAAGGAGGGCGTGGGGTTCTCGCTGCACGAGACGATCCTGTACGCGGGCACCGAGACCAGGATGTGGTACGCGAACCACATCGAGGCCGTCTACTGCGTCGAGGGTGAGGGCGAGCTCACCAACGACGAGACGGGCGAGAAGCACGAGATCAAGCCGGGCGTGATGTACCTGCTCGACGGGCACGAGCACCACACCCTTCGCGCCCACACGGACGTCCGGACCGTGTGCGTCTTCAATCCCCCCTGCACCGGTCGGGAGGTCCACGACGAGAACGGGGTCTATCCGCTGCTCACCGAGGAGGACGCATGAGCATCATCGAGTCGCACCCGTCGATCGACGACGCCTACCCCACCCGTAAGGCCGCCGAGGCGGCGCTGCTGTACCGGCAGGACCCGGTCGTCTACGGCGGGCCCGGCGACGGCCCCGTCGACGCCGCCACCCTCGACTCCTTCGACCGCGACGGCTTCCTGTCCGTCGAGCAGCTGCTCGCGCCGGAGGAGGTCGAGGACTACCGCGCCGAGCTGCGCCGGCTCGCCTCCGACCCCGCCATCCTGGCCGACGAGCGCACGGTCACCGAGCGCGGCTCCGACGAGGTCCGCTCCATCTTCGAGGTCCACAAGATCAGCGAGGTGTTCGCGCAGCTCGTCCGCGACCCGCGCGTGGTCGGCCGGGCCCGGCAGATCCTCGGCTCCGACGTGTACGTGCACCAGAGCCGGGTGAACTACAAGCCGGGGTTCACCGGCAAGGACTTCTACTGGCACTCCGACTTCGAGACCTGGCACGCCGAGGACGGCATGCCGAGGATGCGCGCGGTGAGCATTTCCATCGCGCTCACGGAGAATTTCGTGCACAATGGCGGGCTAATGATCATGCCCGGTTCGCACAAGACCTTCGTGGCCTGTGTCGGGGAGACCCCGTCCGACCACTACAAGGAGTCGCTGCGCGGGCAGGAGATCGGCACCCCCGACCCGAACAGCCTGTCGATCCTGGCCGACAAGCACGGGATCGAGCTGTTCACCGGGCCCGCGGGCTCGGCCACCATGTTCGACTGCAACTGCATGCACGGCTCGAACGGGAACATCACCCCGTTCCCGCGCTCCAACGTGTTCATCGTCTTCAACAGCGTCGAGAACACGTGCGTCGAGCCGTTCTCCGCTCCGGCACCGCGCCCGCCGTTCATCGGGGCGCGCGACTTCACCCCCGTCCGCGACTGACCCGCGCACCCCCGCTCCCAACTGGATATCCCCGACGACAGGTCCCGCGCCCGCGGGGGGCTCTCCACGGCCCCCCGCGGGCGCGGGTCCACCCCCTCCCCTGCAGGAGTTCAACGATGACTTCCTCGAGACGCGACTTCCTCCGCACCGCCGTTCTGCTGTCCGCCGCCGTCCCCCTGGCCGCGGCGGGCTGCTCCACGACGGATCCGGACAAGGAGGTCTCCGGCGGCGGCACCCTCGACAAGGCCAAGAAGGCCGGAAAGATCACCGTCGGGTTCGCCAACGAGGCCCCCTACGGCTACACCGACAAGGACGGCAAGCTGACCGGCGAGGCGCCGGAGCTGGCCCGCGCCATCTTCAAGAAGCTCGGCATCGACAAGGTCGAGGGCGTCCAGGTCGACTTCGGCGGCCTGATCGGCGGCCTCAACGCCAAGCGGTTCGACGCGATCGCCGCCGGCATGTTCATCACCCCCGAGCGGTGCGCGTCCGCCGCGTTCGCCAACCCCGAGTACGTCGCCAAGAGCGCCTTCATGGTGCCGAAGGGCAACCCGAAGAACCTGAAGAACCAGAACGACCCGGCGAAGGCCGGCGTCCGGGTCGGCGTGCTGACCGGCGCGGTCGAGCAGGGCTACGCCGAGAAGAGCGGCGTCAAGAAGAGCGACATCAAGACGTTCCAGGACCAGGCCAGCGCCTACGAGGGCCTGAAGTCCGGGCGCATCGACTGCATCTGGCTGACCCGCATCTCGCTGGCAGACCTGCTGTCCAAGCACCAGGACGGCAAGTACGAGGTGACGGACGCGTTCACGCCCGTCATCGACGGCAAGGAGCAGCTCGGCGCCGGCGCGTTCGTGTTCCGCAAGGCCGACTCCGACCTGCTGAACGCCTGGAACACCCAGCTCGCGGCGCTGGAGAAGAGCAACCAGCTGCTGCCGATCCTGCAGCCGTTCGGGTTCACCCAGGCGGAGATGCCGAGCCCGGACGACACCGCCGCCAAGTTCTGCCAGGGCTGACCTGTGTCGCAGGTCCTCGACAGCTATCACCAGTGGCTGGAGGGCGCGTGGCTGACCTTCCGGCTCACCGTCTTCGGCGGTGTGCTCGCGCTGGTCCTCGCGCTGCTCTTCGGGCTCGCGGGCACCGCCCGCAGCGGGTGGGTCCGCGCGCTGAACCGGGTGTACGTGGAGTTCTTCCGCGGCACCGCGACGCTGGTGCTGCTCTACTGGTTCTTCTACGCGCTGCCCCTCATCGGCCTCCGGTTCACCACCCTGTTCGCGGCGGTCCTCGCGCTCGGCATGAACGTCGGCGCGTACGGCGCCGAGGTGGTGCGCGGCTCGATCAAGGCCGTCCCCAAGGCGCAGTACGAGGCGACCGTCGCGCTGAACTTCACGCCCGCGCAGCGGATGCGGCGCGTCCTGCTGCCGCAGGCGTTCGCGCTGATGCTGCCGCCGTTCGGCAACCTGCTCATCGAGCTGATGAAGGGCACCGCCATCGTCTCGCTCGTCGGCCTCGTCGACATCACGCACGTCTCCAAGAACGTGCAGGGCAGCACGGGGCAGACCGTCTGGTCGTTCACCGTCGCGCTGGTGCTGTACTTCGTCATCGCGCAGGTGCTGCAGCTGTTCGTGCGCTACGCGGAACGGCGGGTGGACCGGATGCTCGGCCGCCGCTCCTCCCGTGAGCCCGACCTCGGGACGGTCGCGGCGGGCGCCCCCGGAGCGGGGGTGGCCGGCTGATGAACTGGGACTGGAACTACACCGGCGACATCATCCCCGACCTGCTGGACGGGCTGCGCTACACCGTCATCGCGACGCTCGCCGGCTACGTCATCGCGGTGCTCCTCGGCCTGGTGTGGGCGATGCTGCGCCGCACCCCGAACGTCGTCGTCGCCCAGACCGTGCGGTGGGTCACCGAGTTCATCCGGTCGACGCCGCTGATCCCGCAGCTGTACTTCGTGTACTACGTGCTGCCGTCGTGGGGCCTGACGATCGGGTCGCTCACCGCCGGGATCATCACGCTGGGGATCCACTACTCGACCTACACCGCCGAGGTGTACCGGGCGGGGATCTCCGACATCCCGCGCGGGCAGTGGGAGGCGTGCACCGCGCTGAACCTGCCGCGGTCGCGGGTGTGGCTGGACGTGATCCTGCCGCAGGCGATCCGACGGGTGATCCCGACGCTGGGCAACTACCTGATCGCGATGTTCAAGGACTCGCCGCTGCTGCTGGCGATCAACGTGACGGAGCTGCTGATGTCGGCGTACCAGGTGGGCTCGCGGAGCCTGCGGTTCCTGGAGCCGGTCACGCTGGTGGGCCTGCTGTTCGTCATCGTCAGCGTCATTTCCTCGATACTCGTCCGCCGCCTGGAGAGGCGTTATGCCACCAACTGACACCACACCGGAAGCCCCCACGCCCGAAGAGGAGTCCCCGGGCGTCTCCGTCGGGAAGCAGGGCGTCCGCAAGGAGGACGGCGGCGGCGCGGCGGCCGCGCTGCCGCGGGGCGACGCGCCCGGCATCCGCTTCGAGAAGGTCGTCAAGCGGTTCGGCTCCAACACCGTGCTGCGCGAGCTGGACTTCGCCGTCGAGCCCGGCGAGCGGGTGACGCTGATCGGGCCGAGCGGATCGGGCAAGACGACGATCCTGCGGCTGCTGATGACGCTGGAGAAGCTCGACGACGGGCTGATCTGGATCGGCGACGACACGCTCTGGCACATGGACAAGGGCGGGCGCCGCGTCCCGGCCAACCAGAAGCACCTGCACGAGATGCGCAAGCAGGTCGGCATGGTGTTCCAGCAGTTCAACCTGTTCCCGAACATGAACGTGCTGCGCAACCTCACCGAGGGGCCGGTGCGGGTGCTCGGGGCGTCCAAGGACGAGGCGGTCGAGCGGGCCCGCGGCCTGCTGGACATGGTCGGGCTGTCCGACAAGGAGAACGCGCACCCCTCGCAGCTGTCCGGCGGGCAGCAGCAGCGGGTCGCGATCGCGCGGGCGCTGGCCATGCAGCCGAAGGTGCTGCTGCTGGACGAGGTGACCTCCGCGCTGGACCCGGAGCTGGTCGTCGGCGTGCAGGACCTGCTGCGCGACATCGCCCGCGAGAGCGACCTGACGATGCTGTGCGTCACGCACGAGATGGCCTTCGCCAAGGACATCTCCGACCGGGTGCTGATGTTCGACCAGGGCCAGATCGTCGAGGAGGGCCCGCCGGACCGGATCTTCGGCGAGCCCGCCGAGCAGCGCACCCGCGACTTCCTGCAGGCGGTGCTGGCGTCGTGAGCGGCGCCGATCTCCTCAGCGGGAGCCCGGACAGGGACTAGTCTCGTCTCGTTCGACATCGCCCGCGTCCCCGTCGCCCCGGGGACGCGGGCGATCCCCGTTTCAGGACGCCGCCGGGACGCCGCCGGGACGCCGTCGGGGCACCGTCCGGACGCCGTCGGGGCACCGTCAGGGCGCGGCGGGCGGCCGGCGGGTGATCATCGGGGCGAGGTGGCGGCGGGCGTAGCGGCGCGCGCGGTCGTCGTCGTCCAGCGGGACGCAGCCGTCCGGGGCCAGCACGAACGACAGCATCACCCGGATCAGCGTCTCGGCGGTGACGTCGGCGTCCTCCGCGACGTCCGGCGCGACGCCGTCCGCGGCGCGCAGCACCCCGGCCAGGAACGTCCGCGCCGCCGCGAGGAACGGGCCGCTGTCGACGGTCAGGAACGGCAGCAGCGCGTCCGGCTCCGTCGCCATCAGCCGCTGGAACAGCCCGTGCCCGCGGGCGTGCCGCAGCGTCACCACGAACCCCTCCGCGACCCGGTCGGAGACGTCCTGCAGGCCCTCCATGGCGGCGGTGAACACCTCGAGGAAACGCCGCACCTCCCGCAGCAGCACCGCCTCGACCAGCGCGTTCTTGGACGCGAACCGGCGGTAGACGGTGATCCGGGCGACCCCGGCGCGGCGCGCGACGTCCTCCATGGAGGCGCGGCGCAGCCCGAACTCGGCGAACTGCTCCAGCGCGGCGTCGAGGACGCGCGCGCTGGTCGGGTCCGCGTCATGGTCGTACGCGAGGACGCGGGCGAGCATGTTCTCGGGGGGAACGGCGGCCATCGCCCGCCAGCGTAGCCGGGTCCGTTTCGATCCCGGCCCGGCGCGCGGCCGGGCGCGCGGCCGCGCGCCGGGCCGCGATCGCCGACTCCGGGTTTCGGGGGCGGTGGACCCGGTGAGGGTCAGGCGACGCCGGACCAGGCCGCCGCGGTGAGGTCCGTCCAGCGCGGTTGCGGGATGGCGATGCCGAACTGGCGGGCCAGCTCGTACGGGAGCGAGCCGATCGGGGCCTTGGCCGGGTTCGCGGCGATCTGCCCGACGATGATCTCGGCGAGCCCGCAGCCCGGCTCCAGCCGGGGGAACGCGGCGTGCGCCCGCTCGGCGACGCCGCCGGGGATCCGGTCCGCGCCCACGCCGGCGACGTCGGCGCTGGTCCCGGCGTGGGTGAGGGCGATCTCCGCGCGCATGCGATCGGCGATGCCCCGGCTGGTGTGCAGGGCGATGGCCTCCCACACGACGCGGGTCCGCTCGCCGTCGTACCCGTGCCCGGCGAGGAACCCGGCGGCGAGGTCGGCGCCGTCCACCTCGAAGCGCCGGCCGCCGTCGCCCTGCTCGGTCAGGCCGACGTCGTGCAGGACGCACGCCAGGAACAGCGTCTCGTCGTCGTAGTCGGCGCCGGGCCGCAGGTCCCTCGCCTCCCCGATGGCGCGGGCGAACAGGTAGGTGCGGGCGCAGTGGTGCGCGAGGGCCGCCGGCCCGGCGGCGAAGACCAGGTCGTACGCCGCGCGGGTCAGGTCGGTGTCGGGCAGCGAGAACTCGGTGAAACGGTCGGACACGAAGGCTCCTTGGACACGGTGCTCGGGTACGGCACCGATCGTCCGATGCCGCCCGGCGCCCCGGCCAGTGTCCGGACCGCCGATGTGCGCTACGTTCTGGCCATGGCCGCTGAACCGCATGTCGTCGCCGTGCTCGCGCTGGACGGCGTCGTGGCGTTCGACCTGGCGACGCCGGGCCAGGTGTTCGGGACGACGACCACGGCGGGCGGCGACCCGCTCTACGACGTCCGGGTCTGCACGCCGCCGGGCGGCGCGCGCACCTCCCCCGCGCTCGGCCGGATGCGCGTGGACGCCCCGTACGGCCTGGACGCGCTGGCCACCGCGGACACGATCGTCGTCCCCGGCCACGAGGGCGTCGCGGACGACCCGCCCGGCGAGGTCCTGGACGCGCTGCGGTCGGCGGCGGCGCGGGGCGCCCGGGTCGCGTCCATCTGCGTCGGCGCGTTCGTCCTGGCCGCGGCGGGCCTCTTGGACGGCCACCGCGCGACGACGCACTGGTACTACGCGCGCGCTCTGGCGCGGCGGTATCCGGATGTAGAGGTGGACCCGTCCGTCCTGTACGTCGACAACGGGCAGGTGCTCACGTCGGCGGGCGTCGCGGCGGGCGTGGACCTGTGCCTGCACATCGTCCGCCGCGACCACGGCTCGGCGGCGGCGGCGCGGACGGCCCGGCGGATCGTCATGCCGCCGCAGCGCGACGGCGGGCAGGCGCAGTTCATCCGGCACGACGAGCCGCCTGACGGCGGGGCGGCGCTGCAGCCGACGCTCGCCTGGCTGGAGGCGAACCTGCACCGCCCGCTGGCGCTGGACGAGATCGCGCGGCAGGCGTCCTGCAGCGTCCGGACGCTGACCCGGCGGTTCCGGGAGCAGGCCGGGACGACCCCGCAGCGGTGGCTGTCGCACGCGCGGGTGCGGCGCGCCCAGCAGCTGCTGGAGGACACCGACCTGCCGGTCGAGCGGGTGGCCGCCGAGGCGGGGTTCGGGTCGCCGGTGACCTTGCGCGCGCACTTCGCCCGCCGGGTCGGCGCCTCGCCGCTGGCCTACCGGGGCGCGTTCCGCGCGCGGTCCGCCGGGGACTGACCGTCCGCCGCCGACCCGCCCGCCCGCGTACCGAATGCTGTTCGGTACCGTGGCGGTGACGATGCGGGGAGGGATGCGACGAATGAGCGCTGCGATCGCCGGGCTGGGAATGACGGAGCTCGGCAGGGTGTATGGGCGCAGCCCGCGCCGGCTGGCCGCCGACGCGGTGCGGCTCGCCGCCGCCGACGCCGGCCTCGGCCTGGCCGACCTGGACGGGCTGCTGGTCAGCCACGGCATGGGCGGCTCGCCCGGGATCGAGCTCGCCGACACGCTCGGCCTGCGGGACCTGCGGCTGCTGACCCAGATGAACGCCTTCGGCGCGACCGCCGGGGCGATGGTGGCGCACGCGGCGATGTCCGTCATGAGCGGCGCCGCGACCACGGTCGCGTGCGTGTTCGCCGACGCGCCGCTGAAGCCGAAGCAGTCGGCGGGCTCCGCCTACGACCGCAGCGCCCGCGAATGGTACGGGTACGGCGGCATGACGGCGGCCCTCGGGCTGCGCAGCGTCAACTCCTTCTACGCGCTGGCGGCGCAGCGGCACATGTCCCGGTACGGGACGACGAGCGAGCAGCTCGGCGCCATCGCCGTCTCGACGCGCGAATGGGCGACGCGCAACCCCCTCGCCCAGATGCGCGAACCGATCACCCTCGCCGACCACCAGGCGTCGCGGTGGGTGTCGGAACCCCTGCACCTGCTGGACTGCTGCCTGGTCTCCAACGGCGCGATCGCGGTGATCGTCACGAGCGCCGACCGCGCCCGCGACCTCGCCCGCCCGCCCGTCCACCTGTGGGGATGGGGCCAGGGCCACCCCGGGCACCGCAAGGAGCGCGGCAGCGACTTCGGGCTGACCACCGGCGCCGCCTCCTCCGGCGCCACCGCGATGAAGATGGCCGGCATCACCCCGTCCGACGTGGACGTGTGCGAGCTGTACGACTGCTACACCTACACCGTCCTCGTGTCCCTGGAGGACTACGGGTTCTGCGCCAAGGGCGAGGGCGGCGCGTTCGCCGCGTCCGGCGCGCTCGGCCCCGGCGGGTCGCTGCCCACCAACACCGGCGGCGGGCAGCTGTCGGCGTACTACATGTGGGGGTTCACCCCGCTGTCGGAGGCGGTCATCCAGGCGCGCGGCGACGGCGGGGAGCGGCAGGCGCCGTCCAACGACGTCGTCCTCGTCAGCGGCAACGGCGGCATCCTCGACCACCACTCCACCCTGATCGTCAGCCCGCACCCGAAGGGAGCCTGACCGATGGAGATCGGCGTTCTGCGGCGCGACGGGCGCACCGACCCGTTCTTCGACGGCACCGCCGCCGGAAGGCTCGTCATCAGGCGCTGCGAGGCGTGCGACCGCTGGTACGCGCCGGACGCCTCCGGCTGCCCCGAGTGCGGCGAGGAGGAGCCGGCCTGGGCCGACGCGAGCGGCGCGGCGACCCTTGTGACCTGGACCGTCACCCACGGCCGGCCCGCCGAGGACGGCACCGCCCCGCCCCCCGCCTACCTCGCGCTCGTCGAGCTGGCCGAGGGCCCGTGGATGTACGCCCGGCTGGACGGTGTCTCCGGCGGCGACCTGCACGAGGGGCTGCCGCTGCGCGCGGAGTTCGAGCACCCGGACGAGGGCGAGTCGTACGTGCTGTTCCGCCCCGCCCGCTGACCAGCCGGACCCTGGACCGAATGGCGTTCGGTCCATTAGCGTCGGGGGCATGAACACCGAGGTCTGCGCCACGTTCGGGATCGAGTTCCCGCTGTTCGCCTTCAGCCACTGCCGCGACGTCGTCGCCGCCGTCACCAACGCCGGCGGCTTCGGCGTCCTCGGCGCCGTCGCCTACACCCCCGACCGGCTGGAAGAGGAGCTGCGCTGGATCGACGACCACGTCGGCGGCCGCCCCTACGGCGTCGACGTGCTCGTCCCCGCCAAGATCGACGAATCCGCCGAGCGCGCCGGACGCGGCGAGGGCGGCCTCGACACCATGCTCGCCGCGGTCCCGCAGGAGCACTGGGACTTCCTCATCGGCCTGTTCGCCAAGTACGACGTCCCGCTGCCCGACTTCGAGAAGGCCAAGCGCTCCAACGCGCGCGGCGGCACCTCGGTCACCAAGGAGGGCGCCACCGAGCTGATCGACGTGTCCCTCGCCCACCCCATCCGCCTCATCGCCAGCGCCCTCGGCACCCCGCCCCCGATCATGGTGGAGAAGGCCAAGGCCGCCGGGATCCCCGTCGCCGCGCTCGTCGGGACCGCCGAGCACGCCCGCCGCCAGGTCGCCGCCGGCGTCGACCTCGTCATCGCGCAGGGCGGCGAGGCCGGCGGGCACACCGGCGAGATCTCCACGATGGTGCTCGTCCCCGAGGTCGTCGACACCGTCGCCCCGGTGCCCGTCCTCGCCGCCGGCGGCATCGCCACCGGCCGCCAGATGGCCGCCGCGCTCGCCCTCGGCGCGTCCGGCGTCTGGTGCGGCTCCGTCTGGCTCACCACCGAGGAGGCCGAGACGGCGCCCGCCGTCAAGGAGAAGATGCTCGCCGCCACGTCCCGCGACACCATCCGGTCGCGGTCCCGCACCGGCAAGCCCGCCCGCCAACTCCGGTCCGCCTGGACCGACGAGTGGGAGGGCCCCGAGAGCCCCGGGGCGCTCGGGATGCCGCTGCAGATGATCGTCGCCGAGGGCGCCATGCGGCAGATCACGAAGGTTGCCGAGTCCGGCAACCCCGGCGCCCGCGCGCTCGCGAACTACTTCGTCGGCCAGTGCGTCGGCCTGATGAACACCGTCAAACCCGCCCGCCAGGTCGTCTACGACATGGTCGAGGAGTTCGCCGACGCGGTCGACCGCCTCAACGCCATCACCTCCGCCGACTGACCGCCCCGCCCTGCGCGGCCGGTCCGGCAGTTGCTCCGGCCTCTGCGGCGGCAAGCACCTTCTGCCCTGGCAAGGCGCGTGGGGGCCTTGACCCCCACGCTCCGCCACGACGACCACCAGCAGCACGCCACTACGCCCTGCCGACAACCAACCACCCGGCCGCCTGGCCACCTGGCCATTTGGCCACCGCAGCCCGGCCCTAGCGGCAGTGCTCACTTGTGTCAGCGCCGATCAGGACCCACAGAAGTTCCGACGCGAGGCCCGATCTCCGCATGCAGACACTGGTGCAGGTAGGTGTGGACCGCCCGGGCCTGGCAGCACGCCTCAGCCGACTCCGCGTCGACGGCGACCGCAGCCGGCGGCCGCCGGACACGCCGCCAAACGGTGACACGAGAATCAGCGGAGTTCTCAACGTCGACGCCGCGCTCCGTGACCGCCGTGAACGGGTCGAACGCAGCGGTTTCACGCCGACCATCCGGGGCGATTGCTAACGAGCAGCGTCCGCCATACGGCACCGGACAGCCAAACGCTGTGCGAGGGCATGCCAGAAAGTCGAATGATCACAAAGTTCGAGGGCGCAGGGTTCAGCGTTAGCTCTGAGATAAGGAATCCGAGAATTTCAAGTCCGGGAGAATCGGCGATAGGGGTGTTCGGGTGGTGGGGTGGCGCTTGCGTACGGGGCCGCCCCTCCAAAGTCAAGGGCGCCTTCGGCGTCGCTTCGCGATGGACTTCGTCCACCCTTGACTTTGGAGCCTCTGCGGCCCCTAGGCAGGTGTTGGGGGCAGGCTCCGCCTGCCCCGCCCCCGGGCCGCGCCACCCCACCACCCCCCTCCGTAAGGTACCAAGGGGTGAGACCCCCTTCGTGAGGTCCGAAGATCGACAATGGACGCGAGGCACTCAGCGGCCTTTCCCCGTTCCAAAAAAATACCGGGAAGAATGTGGCCCGAACGGCCTTGAACGGCCTCGAATGTCGGTCACACAGGGTACTATTTACGTATGCAATCAGTGACGGTCGAACTTGAGGCCGCGTCCACCATGGAACTGGTGAACGCGCTCTCAACCATCGCCACTGAACTCGCATCGCGTGAAGCCCCCGAATCAGCGGCCGCGTGCCTAGAACTCACCGAAACCCTGGTGGCCGCATCCGATCTGCAGGAAAGTGCCCTCGCCGGATTCATCGGCCGAGTCGACGCCGCCGGGGAACAGGCCCGGCGGGGATATCCCTCCACCCAAGCGTGGCTGCGATCTCGACTGGGCATGCGCGATAACCGGGCGAAAGAGCGTCTGGTGCTGGCGCGGCAGCGCCACCGCCTCCCGCAGGTGACCGAACGCCTCGCCACCGGGGACCTGTCCCACGGATACGCCGCCACCGTCGCCGACTCGGTCGCCCGCCTGGACGACACCGACTGCGCCGAAGCCGAGACAATCCTCCTCGGCTTCGTCGACGAAGGCTTCTCGGCCGGGAAGGTCGCCGCGTTCGGGCGTCGCATCCGCGACCTCATCGCCGAGCGCGACGACACCGAAGACGCCCCCGACGAGGACACCAAGCGCGGCTACGACAAGTCGTGGATCACGACCACGCGTTCGCTGGACGGCGGCCGGTACGTCAAGGGCTGGCTGAACCCCGAGGACGCCGCCATCTGGGACGGCAGCCTGGCTCCGCTGGCCAAGCCGGCCGGGCCGGACGACCGTCGTGACCTCTCCGAACGCACCGCAGCCGCCTTGTCGAGCGTGCTCTCAGGCGGGCACAAGGCGTCCAAGGTCACCGTGATCTGCGACCTGGAGACGCTGACCGGAGGCAACGCCCCGGCCCGTCTCACCGACGGGACCCCGATCCCCGCCGTCCAAGCCCGCCGCATCGCCCTCTCGGCTGGGGTCTCACCCCTCCTCCTCGGACGCGGAAACACCCCGCTCTACCTGGGCCACCGGGAACGGTTCGCCTCCGCAGCGCAGCGGCAGGTGCTGGAGACGCTCTACTCCTCCTGCGCAGTGCGGGGCTGCGAAGTGCCAGGGACGCTGTGCGAGGTCGACCATGTCCACGGATGGGCGCTTGGGCGGTCGCCCACCGACATCGACCAACTCGCACTCACCTGCGGATGGCACAACCGCTTCAAACACACCAACCCCGACCAGATCCAGATCACCAAAGATCAGGACGGGCGATACGTCTACCGGCTACTGCCACCAGCCGACGCCAGAGGATCCGCAACCGGGGCCGGACCACCAGGCAGCATCGGCCCACCCGACAGCACCGCGCTCGACTGGGCCGCATAATCACCCACCACCGCAACACTGCACACGGCCGTGCCCTGTGCCGGTCCGCCCGCATCCCCACCGATGACGGGCGGCCCCGGCATGGCCACACGGCAGGCGACCGCCTCAAACCAGTTGCGGGCGCTCCACCAGACAGCCCTTTGCGGAGACCGCCACCAGTCACCCGGCCAATTACGCACCGCCCAGCAGCACCGCCCAACACCGCCCCGGACCGCATAGCCGCCCCGCCCCCCGCATCACACCTATCCACCCCGGCCCACGCCCTGCGGCGGTCCACCCGCAGCCACCCCACGACGGGCAAGCCAACCTGCCCCCATGACAGGGCCATGCCGACACGACAGCGCGATACGCCAATGCAATAGCCAAGGCCGCCTGTCGAATGCAGCACGCCAGCACCCCACGGCCCGCAATGCCAGCGCCCCGGCAACACACCAAATCGGGGGCGGCTCGTTTCCGATCAGGTGTTGCGGTGTCGCCCTTGGGTTCCCTTCGTCCCTTACGGAGGGGGGTGGTGGGGTGGCGCGGCCCGGGGGCGGGGCAGGCGGAGCCTGCCCCCAACACCTGCCTAGGGGCCGCAGAGGCTCCAAAGTCAAGGGTGGACGAAGTCCATCGCGAAGCGACGCCGAAGGCGCCCTTGACTTTGGAGGGGCGGCCCCGTACGCAAGCGCCACCCCACCACCCGAACACCCCTCACGCCGATCTCCCGAACACCCACCTCGCTGCACACCCCCATAGCGCCGCCGTTCACCCCATGCGCCGCTGTTCAGCCCAGGGACCCTCTGAACACATCCCCACCACACCCTCACGCCCCCGAGCACTCCTCGCTCGCCCCACACCGCGCCGGGCACGCACTTCCGTCCCACCAAACGCCAAGGCCCCTGAACGGACTGCTGCTGCCGCTCGCCCTACGCCCGAACATCACTCCACCCACCACGCCGAATACTCGCCGCACGCCCACCCAGCCCCTACAACCACCGACTCTCCTCCAGGCGTTCCTGCCGCTCGCCGCCGCCCTGTTCTGCGTCGGCCTCTACGGCGCCCTGTCGCAGCGGTCGATCGTGTGCCTCGTGCGTGAGCGCTACAAGCTCTCCCCTACGAACTCCTTCTGCGCGCTCCCGAGCCAGCCCTTCACCACCACGGCCCCGCCTCACCCGCAACAGCGCACCTCCCGCCACGCTCATCGTTCCTCTCCCTCGGCCGTCCCACCCCCACTGCCTCACCCTTACAGCCCCACTCCCGCTCCCCACGGTCACGGCCTCCAGAGAAACACCAGGTCAGACCACACAGCAGCCTCCTCCGCAGCCACACCCGCGCCAGGCCCGACTCGCGCAAGGCACAGCCCACGTGCTTTAATAAATGCACAGTCATTTATTAATGGAGGTGCGATGGCGGGGCGGCCGCGGGGTGTGGACGACGCGGTGATCCTGCGGGCGGCGGTCGAGGTGATCGGCCGCGTCGGTCCGGCGAAGCTGACGCTCGCGGCGGTGGCCGACGAGGTGGGCCTTGTGCCGGGCACGCTCGTCCAGCGGTTCGGGTCCAAGCGCGGGCTGCTGCTGGCGCTGGCCGAGCAGGCGGCGCGGGACGCGGAGACGCTGCACGAGCGCGTACGGGCCGGGCAGGGCGACCAGCGGGACGGCCAGGCGGGGCGCGAGCCGGCGCTGGCGACCTTGCGGGCGTTCGTGCGGCGGTCGTGGTCGGCGATGTCCACTCCGGAGCAGTACGCCAACCATCTGGCGTTCCTCTGCATGGACCTGACGGATCCGGAGTTCCACGCGCACGCGCTCGCCGTCCACGAGGCGAACGGGCGGGTCATCGCGATGCTGCTCGGCGAGGCGGTGGCGGACGGCGTGCTGCGGGAGGAGACGGACGCCGAGGCGCTCGCCGCGTCGCTCCAGACCGTCATCGCGGGGGCCGGGCTCTGCTGGGCCCTGGACCGGCGGGGAACGCTGGCCGAGCGGCTCGAACGCGAACTGGACGGCGCTCTCGCACCGCATCTGGCATGAAGGAGGGGTCATGGACGATCGTCCGCTGACCGGCAAGGTCGCGCTGGTCGCCGGGGGCACGCGGGGCGGCGGTCGGGGCATCGCCGTCCAGCTCGGCGCCGCCGGCGCGACGGTGTACGTCTCCGGCCGCAGCAGCGCGTCCGGCGGGTCCGGTCTCGGGCGGCGGGAGACCATCGAGGAGACCGCGGACCTGGTCACCGAGGCGGGCGGGACGGGCGTGCCCGTCCGCACCGACCACGCCGACCCGGATCAGGTCCGCGCGCTGGTCGAGCGGATCGCGGCGGAGCGGGACGGGCGGCTCGATGTGCTGGTCGACTCGGTGTGGGGCGGCGACCCGCTGACCGACTGGGAGCGTCCGCTGTGGGAGCAGGACCTCGGCACGGGCCTGCGGCTGCTGCGGCAGGCCGTGGAGACCCACGTGATCACGAGCCGGTTCGCGCTTCCGCTGATGGTGGCGCGCGGGCGGGGCCTGGTGGTGGAGGTGACGGACGGGAACACCGCCCGGTACCGGGGCTCGTTCTTCTACGACCTGGCGAAGTCCGCGGTGATCCGGCTGGCGTTCGCGCAGGCCGCCGAGCTGCGGCCGCACGGGGTCGCGGCGGTGGCGGTCACGCCCGGTTTCCTGCGGTCGGAGGCCGTCCTGGACCATTTCGGCGTCACGGAGGGCACCTGGCGGGACGCCGCGGCGAAGGACCCGCACTTCGCCTACTCCGAGAGTCCCGCCTATCTGGGGCGGGCCGTCGCGGCGCTGGCCGCCGACCCGGACATCATGGACAAGTCGGGCCGCGCGCTGGCCACCTGGGGGCTGTACGAGGAGTACGGGTTCACCGACGCCGACGGCACCCGGCCGGACTGGGCCGCGCACTGGGCCGAGGCGCTGGCGGACGAGTACGGGCCGCTGGGCGACCCGCTCTAGGACGGCGCGGCGACGACGAGCCGGTCGTCCTCCACGGTGACGGCGGTGCCGAACTCGGCGCAGGCGGCGGTGAACCGCTCGAAGATCCAGGCGCGGTCGGCGGGGCCGGCGAGGCGGGTGCGGGCGAAGTCCAGGCGCAGCGGGACGGCCTCGGCGCGGGACGGCCCGTCCGGCCCGAAGGTGACGAGAAACAGCAGGCCCAGATCGTTGCGCAGCAGGTCGGACACCACGTAGTCGTCGATGAAGTCGCCCATGTCGAACAGGACCGGCCAGGCGACGCCGTGGAAGACGTGCGCGGAGCTTCCCGCGACGAGCGACGCGCCCGCGTCCACCAGGTCCTTCGCGGCCCGGCGGACGTAGCGGAGCGGTTCGCCGGTCATGTTGGGGCCCCAGTGCGGCATGACCAGCACGGCGTCGTTCGTCCGGGCGAGCGCGCCGATCTCGTCGCGGAGCCAGGCGGGGACGCCGTGCTCGAGATCGGCGAGCGCGACGCCGGGGCGGCCGGGTCCGGCGGCGAAGTCGGCGGGGTGGTCGGTGAAGCCGGCGACGGCGATGCGGAGGCCGCCCGCCTCCAGGATCACCGGCGCGCGCGCCTCGTGGACGCCCGGCCCCGCGCCGACGCTGCGCACGCCCGCGGCTTCGAGGTGCGCGAGGGTGTCGGCCAGGGCGTCCGGGCCGAAGTCGAGGGCGTGGTTGTTGGCGAGGGTCACGCAGTCGACGCCGAGGTCGAGGAGCGCCTCGACGGCGTCCGGGGGCGCGCGGAAGTGGAACGGCTTGCCCGGCGCGTCCCACGGCCGCCCTCGGGTGGACACGCAGCATTCGAGGTTCAGCAGGGCGAGATCGGCCTCGTGGAAGACCTCCCGCACGTCCCTGGCGAACAGGCCGTGCGGGCCGGACACGGCGACCTCCTCCCCCACTCCGCGTCCGAGCATCGTGTCCCCTGCGAGGGCCACTGTGACGGTCATCGGCACCACCCCCCGATCCCGTCCTACCCCTTGCGGGAGAGGCAATTCAGCGAAGTCGATCTCCGTCGCTGTGAGTCGAGCAGGGGCCTTCACCTGCACAAACGGTCTGCCTGAGTCACGGCGTGTCGATGGAAGGCCGAAGACGCCGGCTCCCGAAACCGGCTTCTGAGGCGGCAGGAAGTGATGCCCGATGGTCGCTGGCCTGCCTCAGCAGTTGCCCGGGAGCCATGAGGATCGGAGTACCCGCCGCCCGCTCACGGAGGAAGGGCTGGCTGAGGCAACGGTAGTAGGCCGTCCCGAAGTCACAGATCCTGATGAGTGATCGGAGACGCGGTCGCCGACTCGGCATGGCCTCATGGCGCAAATATCACGTTCGGTGCGCATCATTCTGCGGCCGAGGCGATGAAGTCGGCGGGTTATCGAGTGATCCCGGCGCAGAAGCCCGATCTTCATACTGCGCAGACCACCGCTCCGAAGCAACATGAACACCTTGTCGCGACCGATTTGCAGAGCTTCCCCTGCCTGCTCGACCGTGTACACCCTGATCTCCTCGTCCGCAGAGACCTCTCCAGTGGCCCCCCTCGCGTGGCTGCCCGGCAGCCGCAGGCGCCTGGGTCGTCCCGTCCATTTCCCCCTTGCAGGCTAGGCGGCGTGCCGGTGAGCATGCACGATGGTGGAATCGACGCTCACGGTCCAGCCGATGCGGCCGACCGAGTCATCGTGCACTTGCGCGTGGGTCAAGATCGCATCGAAGGTGCCGTCGGCGGCACACCGCCGGTACCGCTCGTGCACGGCCTTCCGGTTGCCGTACCGCTCGGGCAGGTGCCGCCAGGCCGGATCGGTCACCCCATGCCGTCGCACCACCAACCCAGCCGCCAGATCATCCGCAAGAGAGCACCGAGATCTATCGGACAGGCGCTAGGACCCACCGGCAGGCGCGCGCCCTGTTTCCTGGCGATCGCCGGGGAACAGCAGCCGCTGAAGCTCGATGTGACGGAACTGGTAGGCCGTCCCAGACAAGCGGAGGAGACCGACCTCGGCCCCCCAGTCGAGGAAGCGCACAAAGCGAAAGGGGAGCCGGCGCCGAGCCGCCTCGTAGGCGAGCGCATACACATTGCACAAGAAGACAGCACTCAACACGAAGAACATGGTCACTATGAAGAGCCAATTTTCGGGGTCATGGAAGAAGGGGCTGACATGTTCAATACTGGCTGCCTCTCCTTCCGAACCCGAGATTGCCAAGAAAAAGGTTGCAGGAATCAGCAAGAGTACCGGACTCCAGGTCCGAAGAGCAATCCTTGCCCTCGAATGAGAATAGTGCTCGAGCTTCGCCTCGAAGCTCTCCCGCAGGTCCCGCATGATGTACCGTGCGATGACCACGAGAAGTGGGATGGTGATAACCCTCTCAAAAGCGCGCCGAATGGCCCAACTCCAGTCAGACCCCTGGGCCAACGCCCCCACCACGGTCATCGCCGCCATGAGGAGCATGGTGATCAGCAGAGCGCCGCGATAAGGCGCCCAAGTCACCGAATACGACCGGAACATATTCCTGAGGGACTCGAAAAACGGCGGCTTGGTTCCGGCGTGCGCAGCAAAAAATGAGTTGATCCGCGGTCCCACAGTCGACGGGAGACAAAGAACGACTAGCACGCTCGACTCTACGAGGCCATCGAGAACCCCTAGCACCAGCGCAAGTGGACTGGAGTCTCCAAGTCGATTTCCCATGGTGACGACGATCCCTGCGCACAGGCCCAGCGCTGTCGAGACCCGCCCGATCGCTCGCCAGATCCGGTACGAGACGATGTCGGTGCCCGAGCCTTCCGCGAGAGCCTGGCGATGGAGGAGCCGAGCCAATTCCTGCAGCCACCGCCGGACATCGAACTCGGAATATCTTCCGCTTCGCTCCACTGCTTCTGCAAGGAATCTGTCGAGCAACCGACCTTTGGTTTTCGCGACTGGAGCAGATTCGTCAAGGATGTCGAGCCCTTGGCGGCCTCGCGTGGCCAGGAACAGCCACAGGGGGGCACTGAGGACTCGTGCAAGTGCACCGTTAGGATGGCGCCGCATATAAACGATCTTTTCCTGCCAAGCAGCGAGCAACTCACCTTCGGGAACGGTTGCGTGGACGTACTCCTCGATACGTTCGACGTCCAGCGGCAGCACCTGAATCGAAACCGTTCCCGGAAATTCGAGACTGACCTTGCGCAGGTCGCTGAAATCCTCGTCACGACAGGTTATGACCGAGCGCCGCATCTCGGAGTGGTAGTCGTTCAGTCGCTCAACTGCACGTTTTGCCGAGGCCGAGTGCTCAGGATCGCGTTCCATTTCGTCCAGCCCGTCCAGCAGCGGGAGGATTGCCTCCCGTTCTATGAGCTTGCGCGCGATCCGAGGCGCTATCGAGTAGTCTCGAACCACCCTGTCGGCGATCCAATCTTTAGCTGAAACACTTTCGGCCTGCCATCCCGCCATGCTCATCCGAACGGGAACCGGGGCACCCTCACCCATATTTCGCTCGAGCAACTGCAGGGCAAGTTCAATGAGAAGCACTGTCTTGCCGGCGCCCGGCGCCCCCGTAATCAAGAGCCGCTGCGCATTCAACTCCTCATAGAATTCGCCGATACTCGAGAGGTCATGCGGCTTTTTCTGCGAACGCCGGAAACTGATGAGATCACGCCACGACCTGGTCTCCACCGCCGACCCGTTCGACAGCGGGGGCCGGGCCGGGATCGCCCGTTGCGGCCCCAGGATGAGCTTCCGGTTGAGGATCTCTTGTTTCTTCACCTTGGCGGCAAGCTTGGCCCGCTCCTCCTCGATCACGGCGTAAGGGAGGACGACCGTCCTGGTCAGCCAGCCGAACACCAGCCCCGCGAGCCCGAGGGCCCCGAAGCACGCCCCCAGGATGTTGGCGATCCCGACGTTCCGGTTGAAGGCCTCCCCCTCGGTGAGCACCGCCGCGGATGTCCACGCCGTGACACCCAGCGCCAGCCCCAGGATCAGGAAGCTGCCTGCGATCACTCGCAGGGCGTCTAACCACCGCATCACCTTTCGATTATCGACCAACCCAACCCGAAGGGGGATGAGTTCCTACCATTCACCCGGCGAGCAGGGCTAAGTCTGTCCTCATGATCACGGTGCTCGATCCACGATGCCCTCCGATGGCAGCATTAGCAGCAGATTCCGGATCGAGTAGGTGATACGAAGGCCGGCGGCATCCCGGTCATCACCCAGAAGCCGAGAATCTTCGAGCCCCTTACCGACCTGCTTCAACTGAACGACGGGGCACCAGCTTCGAAGCGGTTACCCCTTGCGGGAGAACCAAGTGATCTGCGTGCCGCTGGGGAGGGTCTCGCGGCGGTCGGGGGTGAACAGGGTCGGGTCGAACCGGCCGGAGAACGCCGGGATGCCGTCGCCCGCGACGACCGGGTAGCTCTTGACGATCATCTCGTCGATCTCCGGGAGGAGCGCGGCGGCGAGCCTGCCGCCGCCGCAGAGCCAGACGTCCCTGTCGCCGTCCTCGGCCTTGAGGGCGCGGACGAGGCCGAGGGGCTCGCGGACGAGTTCCACGGCGGGGTCCTCGATCGCGGGCAGGGTGGTGGACGCCACGTACTGGCGCATGTGCGCGTACGGGCTGGTGACGCCGATGTCGAGCGCCGGCTGGTAGGTGCGGAGCCCCATGACGAGGGTGTCGAACCGCCGTCGGGGGGCGTCCGCGTCCACGCCGAGGTGGGGGCGGACGTGCGTCGGCAGCGTCTCGGGGAGGTTGTCCTTGATCCAGTCCGTCGTGTCGTCGCCGAGGGGGTAGAAGTCGACCTCCCCGCCGGGACCGGCGATGTAGCCGTCGATGCTGACGCCGACGTAGTAGACGAGCTTGCGCATAAATCGAACTCCGTTCGTAGTACTCTGTTTGAAGTGGTTTGAACTTAGTACTACGGATGGAGTGGTGTCAATGCGGAGGAACGAGGAGCGGCGCGCGGCGCTGGTGGACGCCGCGATCGAGGTCCTGGCCCGGGACGGGGCGCGCGGGCTGACGTTCCGCGCCGTGGACGCGGAGGCCGGCGTGCCCGTCGGGACCGCGTCGAACTACTTCGCCAAGCGGGACGACCTGTTCACCCAGGCCGGCGGACGCATCTACGAGCGGCTCCAGCCGGACGCCGCGACCATGGCGGGCGGCCTGCAGGGCCCGCGTGACGCCGCCAAGGTCACCGGGCTGCTCCAGGACGCGGTCGGCCGGATCTCCGAGTTCCGCACCGGCTACCTGGCCCTGCTCGAGCTGCGCCTGGAGGCGACGCGGCGGCCCGAGCTGCGCACCGTCCTCACCGAGCGGGTGCGCCGGGACCTGGACGCCAACATCGCCTATCACGTGGAGGCGGGCCTGCCCGGCGACGCCGACACCGTGCGCCTGCTCTACTTCGCGCTGAACTGGCTGATCGTCGAGAGCCTGACGCTGCCGGGCGTCCTCGCCGAGCACGACCTGAAGGACCTCGTGGCCCTCGCCGTCGAGCGCGCCCTCCCCCGCGAAGGGACGTGAGCCGAAACGGCGGCGCCTCCCCGCGGCCGCAGGGAGGCGCCTGGAACCGGAGGCCGTCAGCCGACGCGGAAGCCCGCCCCCACGCCGCCGTGCGCGTTCATGTCGTCGAGGATGCTCGTGATGGGCGTGAAGTGCTGGGCGCCCCACGCCGAGCCGGTCAGGGCCGTCCCGTTGACGACGGGGGCCCCGGAGTCGCCGGCCCACGTCCAGATCAGCGTCCAGTACCAGGGGGCGTCGGCGCCGAGCGTGGCGCCGCAGGTGAGGCCGGTGGTGTGCCCCTGCTTGCACATCCGGGTGCCGGACGCGGGGACCTGGCCGACGGAGTCGATCGTCGTCGAGCCGTTGGGGGCGCCGACGGCGGCGGCCGGGGCGACCTTGGCCGGGTCGAGCTTGATGACCGCGTAGTCCAGGCCCCGCGGCCCCCCGGAGGCGTAGTTGTTCGGCTCGCTGACGTAGGTGACCTTGCCGATCGGGCCGATCGCCATGGTCGCGTCGAAGTCGAAGGTGGCCGGGGCGGGCGAGCCGGGCGTCCCAGCGGGGGTGGTGTTGGCGTAGACCGTGTCGCCCACGAGCTTGTTGCCGTCGGCGTCGATGAAGCAATGCGCGTTGGTCAGGCCCACCAGGTTCCCGTCGGCGTCGTGGCCGATGGCGGTCAGCGTGCACAGCTCGAAGCTGTAGCCGCCGCCGGAGACCTGCTTGACCTGCTGGACGATCCCGGAGCCGCCGCCGAGCGGCACCGGCGAGTCGGCGTGCGCGGGGAGCGCGGGCACGGACAGGCCCGCGGCGGCGAGGGCGGCGGCGAGGGTCCTGCGCAGGAGCTCGGGCATCGTGGCTCTCTTCCAGGAGTCGGGCGACCGGACACCGCACAGCTAAACAGACAGCAGTGTCTTTCTGAAAGTCGGACCGGCGCTCCGGCGCACGGCACGCCCCTCCCGCGGGCATGCCGGAGGGGCGTCACCGCACGTCAGAACCGGGACGTACGTCGCATCGTGGCCGTTTCAGGACAGCGGGCGGCCCGGGCCCTTCTGGATCTGCGCGAGGAACAGCTGCGCGAGCGCGTGCTGCCCGGCGGCCGTCGGGTGGAAGCTGCGCGGCTCGGCCTCCAGCGCCGACAGGTTCAGCGCCAGGCCGTTCATGTAGGGCACCGCGCTGCCCGCCTCGTGGCCGGCGAACGCGCTGTAGGCGTCGACGAACTCCACGCTCCCCCGGCCGTGCCGCGCCACGACCCGCGCGTCCGCCTCGGCGACCGACTGCCGGACGATCTGCCCGAGGTCGTAGGCGCGGGCGTTCAGCCAGCGCTGGTCCGAGACCGTGATGTTGTCCCCGCCGACCCCCGTGATCTCGGAGAACGCCTTCGGGTACCCCATCACGATCACCCGCGCGGACGGCGCCCGGTCGGTGATCTTCTCCAGCAGGGCGGGCAGGTTCCCGCGGAGCTTCGCCATCCGGGCGGCGATGTCCGCGCCCTGGCCGGTGCAGCTGTGGCTCCACGGCAGGTGCACCACGCAGCCGCCCAGCACCTTGGAGAACCCGACGTCGTTGCCGCCGATGCTGATCGTCACCAGGCTGGTGCCGGCGTCGACGCGGCCGAGCTGCGGGGGCTCGCCGTACCGCCCCTTGAGGACGTCGGCCGTCGTGGCGCCCGAGCACGCCCAGAACGAGGACCCCTTGGCGAACCGGAACGCCGTCGAGACCTCGTGGTAGTACGCCTTGGACGTGCGGCGGCACCGGTTGAGCGGGTTGTTGTCGGCGACCGTCGCCTCGGCCCCGACGCCCGCCGAGTACGAGTCGCCGAGCGCGACGTACGCGCCGCGCGTGGCCGCCTCGACCGGCGTGACCTGGTGCTCCTTCGCGACGACCGGATCGGCGCGGACCGGCGGCTTCGGCCGGTGGCACCCGCTCCCGAACGCCTTGCACCGCGCGGCCGGCATCGCCACCAGCGGAACCACCGCGAGGGCCAGCAGCCCCACCAGGACGAGGCCGGCGAGCCCGCGCTCGCCCAGGCGCTCCCGCAGCCGACGCGGCCAGGACCCGGGGGTCAATCGTCCTCCTCGCGCAACCGGGACGCCGGGCGCCCCCGACCGTCCGCCTTTACGTTGTAGATCTTGTAATGGGACGCGGGCGGGGCGTCGCGCGTTCCCGGAGAACCACCATACGTGCGGCCGCGCCTCATCCGGTGCCGGGCGCGGGCAGCGGGAGCCACATCACGACGCGCGGCACGAGGTCGTGCAGGCCGGCCGCGATCTCCGCGTCCCAGTAGGCGCGGATGCCCGGTCCCCAGCGCTCCTCGGGGAGTTCGGCGAAGCCGTGCCGGGCGTACCAGGGGCCGTTCCACGGGACGTCCCGGAACGTCAGGAGGCTCACTCCCGGGGAGCCCCGCCGGGCCGCGCCGTCCACCACCGCGCGCAGCAGGCGGGTGCCGATCCCCCGGCCGGCGAGGTCCGCGTGGACGGAGATCTGCTCCAGATGCGTCGCGCCGTCCACCTCCTCGACGGTCGCGAACCCGACCGGCGGGTCCCCGGCCACGAGGAACTCGGCGCCATTCGCGATCATCTGCTCGGCGATGGTCGGCCCGGGCGGGAACACGATCCCGAGCGGCCGGAACAGGCGGTCGCCGGAGTCCTCGATGGACGGCAGCCCGGCCAGGTCCCCGGGCCGGGCGGGTCGGACGTCGTACTCCATCCCGCGAGCCTAGGACGCCGCGCGGGCGCACGGCCTCCCCTTTTTCACCGGACACGCGTCGCCCCGAAACGCGTCCCCCCGAAACGCGTCGCCTTCGGACACGGGTCGCCATCGGACACGCGTCGCCGCCGGAAACGGGTTGCCGGCGGCTCGGGGCAGATGCGACCGTGTCCCGCATGGCGACGGTGCGGCTGCTGGAGGTCGGCGACTGGGCCCTGTACCGGTCGGTCCGGCTGGCGTCCCTGGCCGAGTCACCTGACGCCTTCTGGTCGTCGCTCGCCCGCGAGGAGGCGTTCGCGCCGAGCGTGTGGCAGGACCGGCTCGCCGCCCGCAACACCTTCCTCGCCGAGAACGGCGACGGCCCGGCCGGCCTGGCCGCCGTCGTTCCCGACGAGGGCGCGGCGGCCGAGCTCGTCGGCATGTGGGTGGCGCCGTCCGCGCGCGGCCAGGGCGTCGGCGACCTCCTGGTCCGCGCCGCCCTGGACTGGACCGCCGAACGGGGCTTCGCCGAGCTGAGGCTCTGGGTCTTCGAGGGGAACCATCGCGCGGAGCGCCTCTACGCCCGGCACGGCTTCGCCAGGACGGGCCCCGCGAAGCCCGGCCGCCCCGGCAAGGACGAGCTTCAGTTCGAGATGGCCCGCGCCGCGCCCGCGCGGTAGCGCCTCACGCCTCCGCGTACCGCCGCAGGAACGGCCGGACCACAGGCAGGGTGAGGTCGAGGCGCAGGAAAGCGTCCATATGGGAGCAGCCGGGAAGCTCCACCAGCGAGGCGTCCGGAACGGCCTCGGCGGTGCGGCGGATCCCCGGCAACCGGCGATCGCGGTCCCCGGTGAGCAGCAGCACCGGCACGCCCGCCGCCGCCACGGCGCCGTCGACGCCGGGCCGGCCGGAGGCCCCGAGGGTCTGCGCGGCCAGCACCTCCGGGTCGACCGCGAGCATCGCGTCGCGCATCCAGCCGGGCAGGAAGCCCTGCCTCTCCGCCGCCTCGACGAACGGCGCGGCGCCCTTCTCGCGGCACAGCGCGGCCTCCTGCTCGACCTCCGCCCGGGCGAACCCGACCTCGCCGGCGTGGGCGCCTCCGGCGATCAGGCAGGTGAGCCGTTCCGGGCGGCGGGCCAGCAGGTGGAGTCCGACGATGCCGCCCATCGAGGCGCCCCAGAAGGCCGTCCGGCCGATGCCCTCGGCGTCCAGCACGGCGGCGACGTCGTCCGCCTGCCGCTCGACGCGGTAGGCGTCCGGGTCGAGCGGCGCGTCGCTCTCGCCGTAGCCGATCGCGTCGATGAGGACGAGCCGGTACTCCCCCGCCAGCGCGTCGACGTGGCCGCCGGAGCGCCAGACGCCGCGGTGGCCGAAGGATCCGTGCAGGAGCACGAGGGGCGGGCCGCTTCCCGCGGTCTCCCAGGCGATGCGGCGTCCCTCGGGTCCGGTTCTGCGCATGCCCCGATCGTCCGCGCGGCCGCCGATGATCGCCAGCCGTTTTCCCGCGACGCGGCCCGCGCGGGCCACCTGAGACTGGCCGCGGCCCACCGGACGCCGGCCGCGAGCCACTGGGCCTCGGCCGCGGGCCACCCGGCACCGGACGCCGGCTATCGGACGCCGGCCTCCTTCATCTCGCGGAGCTCGCGCTTGAGCTCCTTGATCTCGTCGCGGAGCCGGGCGGCGAGCTCGAACTGCAGGTCGGCGGCCGCCTGGTGCATCTGCTCGGTCATCTGCTCGATGAGGCCCTCCAGCTCCTCGCGGGGCCGGTCGCCGACCAGGTCGGCGGCGTGCCGGCCCACCTCCTTGGTGCGGGACGCGAGGCCGGGGACGGGCGCCTTGCCGCGGCTCTGCTGGCGGCCGGCGCCGCCGATGAGCGTCTCGGTGTCGGCGTCCTCGCGGGCGAGGGAGTCGAGGATGTCGGCGATCCGCTTGCGCAGCGCCGTCGGCTCGATGCCGTGCTCCTCGTTGTAGGCCTGCTGCTTGGCGCGGCGCCGGTTCGTCTCGTCGATCGCGCGCTCCATCGACGGGGTGACGGTGTCGGCGTACATGTGGACCTGGCCGGAGACGTTGCGGGCGGCGCGGCCGATCGTCTGGATGAGGGAGGTCTCCGAGCGCAGGAAGCCCTCCTTGTCGGCGTCCAGGATCGACACCAGCGACACCTCGGGCAGGTCGAGGCCCTCGCGCAGCAGGTTGATGCCGACCAGCACGTCGAACTCGCCGGCGCGCAGCTCGCGCAGCAGCTCGATGCGGCGCAGCGTGTCGACCTCGCTGTGCAGGTAGCGGACCTGGACGCCGAGTTCGAGGAGGTAGTCGGTGAGGTCCTCGGCCATCTTCTTGGTCAGGGTGGTGACGAGGACCCGCTCGTCGCGCTCGGTGCGGAGCCGGATCTCGTGGACGAGGTCGTCGATCTGCCCCTTGGTCGGCTTCACGACGATCTCCGGGTCGATCAGGCCGGTGGGGCGGATGACCTGCTCGACGACGTCGCCCTTGACCCGGTTCATCTCGTAGGGGCCGGGCGTCGCCGACAGGTAGACGGTCTGGCCGATGCGGTCGAGGAACTCCTCCCACTTCAGCGGCCGGTTGTCCATCGCGGACGGGAGCCGGAACCCGTGCTCGACCAGCATCCGCTTGCGGGAGGCGTCGCCCTCGTACATCGCGCCGATCTGCGGGACGGTCTGGTGCGACTCGTCGATGACGAGGAGGAAGTCCTCGGGGAAGTAGTCGAGGAGGGTGTTGGGGGCGGTGCCGGGGCCGCGGCCGTCGATGTGCCGGGAGTAGTTCTCGATGCCGGAGCAGGTGCCGACCTGGCGCATCATCTCGATGTCGTAGGTGGTGCGCATGCGCAGCCGCTGCGCCTCCAGCATCTTGCCCTGCCGCTCCATGTCGGCGAGGGTCACCTCGAGCTCGGCCTCGATGTCGCGGATGGCGCGCTCCATGCGCTCCGGGCCGGCGACGTAGTGCGAGGCGGGGAAGACGTACAGCTCCTCGTCCTCGGTGATGACCTCGCCGGTGAGCGGGTGCAGGGTGGCGAGCTTCTCGATCTCGTCGCCGAACATCTCGATCCGGACGGCGAGCTCCTCGTACTGCGGGATGATCTCGATGGTGTCGCCGCGGACCCGGAACGTGCCGCGGGTGAACGCGAGGTCGTTGCGGCTGTACTGCATGCCGACGAGCTGGCGGAGCAGGTCGTCGCGGTCGATCTCCTGGCCGACGCGGAGCCGGACCATCCGGTCGACGTACTCCTGCGGGGTGCCGAGGCCGTAGATGCACGACACCGACGCGACGACGATGGTGTCGCGGCGGGTGAGCAGCGAGTTGGTCGCCGAGTGCCGCAGCCGGTCGACCTCGTCGTTGATCGAGGAGTCCTTCTCGATGTAGGTGTCGGTCTGCGGGATGTACGCCTCGGGCTGGTAGTAGTCGTAGTACGAGACGAAGTACTCGACGGCGTTGCCGGGCATCATCTCGCGCAGCTCGTTGGCGAACTGCGCGGCCAGCGTCTTGTTCGGCTGCATGACCAGGACGGGCCGCTGGAGCTTCTCGACCAGCCACGCGATGGTGGCGGTCTTGCCGGTGCCGGTGGCGCCGAGCAGCACCGAGTCCTTGTCGCCGCGCTCGACGCGCTCGGTCAGCCCGGCGATGGCCTGCGGCTGGTCGCCCGACGGCGTCATCTCGGTGACGACCTCGAACGGCGCCACGCGGCGCCGCAGGTCCGTGATCGGCCGCATGATCGCCTCTCCCCCTGGTCTTTCCTTCGCTTGCCGCCCACTCTATGCAGCAGGTACGACAATCGCGGACCCCACGATATTTCCGCAGGTCAGCCCCGTGAAACGATCAGGAGGCGGGCAGCGGGAGGCGGGCCTTGACGGCGTAGCCGCCGCCGCGCGGCCCGGCCTCGAAGCTGCCGCCGAGGGCGGTGACCCGCTCCCGCAGGCCGACCAGGCCGTGCCCGCCGCTCGGCAGGTCGTGCGCGGGCGGCGCGGTGGGCGGGTCGTTGGCGATCTCCACCTCGATCGCCTCGGGGAGCAGGCCGAGCTCGACGCGGGTGTCGGCGGCGCCGGCGTGCTTGTGCACGTTGGTCAGGGCCTCCTGGACGAGCCGGTAGAGCGTCCGTCCCACCGCGCTGGGCATGGGACGTTCCGCGCCGCGGACGGACAGGGCGACCCGCAGACCCGCCGCGCCGGACTGGCCGATCAGCTCCCGCACGTGCTCCAGGGTGACCGCCTCCTGCGGGAGGGCCTCCTCGCCCTGCCGCAGGACGCCGATCACGTGCCGCAGCTCCTCCAGGGCCTGCCGGCCCATGTCGCCGATGACGGCGGCGGTCTCGGCGGCCCGCCCGGGGTCGCGGGCGGCGACGGCCTTGAGGGCGCCGGCGTGGACGACCATGACGCTGATCCGGTTGGCGACCACGTCGTGCATCTCGCGGGCGATGCGGGTGCGCTCCTCGCCCCGCGCGCGCTCCGCCAGGAGGTGCTGCTCGCGTTCCAGGCGTGCCGTGCGTTCCTGGAGCGAGGCCAGGAGCTGCTTGCGCGCGCCCATGTAGAGCCCCAGCAGGACGGGGACACCGGTGAACGTGATGCCGAAGATCGCCTGCGCGAGGAAGCTGTCGTTGCTCGACGTGGGCGGGGGGAAGGCGAGGCCGACGGCGTAGTTCAGGGCCGCGACCCCGAGGACGATCCGGCGGGACGCCGCGTAGGCCGCCAGCGAGTAGAGGATCACCAGGACGACGAACGCGCCGCCCCCGGTGACGGCGCTGAACACCATCGCGAAGACGGCCAGCGCGACGGGGTGCCTGCGCCGCACGACGATGCAGAGGCCGAGGACGACGCTGCACGCCGACGTGACGGTGTGCGGCAGCCAGAAATGTTGAGGGGAGAACCAGAGGAAGAGGCCGTCCAGAACCGCGAAGGACACGGCCAGGGTGACGTCCAGCGCGCGTGAACGCCGCGTCGGCCACGCCGCCGACCACCAGCCCCGCAGGTGCATGCGACGAGCCTATAGGCAGGCCAGGGGACCCGAACCGGCTCCGCGGGGCGGAGCCGGTTCGACCGGTCTTCGCCCAGGTGGCGGCGCAGGCGGGGGTCCCGGTGACGGGGGTGTGGCCCGGCGGTGCCCGCGACGCCCCGCCCGCAGGGCTTTCCCGCCGTCCCCGTGCTGTGGTTACGATGACGGCGCCGACTAGGACGGGGATGTCGCACACCATGACCCGCTTCGCCAACTGGCTCGGGAAGAACGCCGACGCCTTCATCGCGCTGCTGCTGGCGATCACCGTCGCGGTGCTCGGGCTCGGGGTGAACCTGCCGCACGAGGCGGAGATCACCAACAGCGCCATCCTGGCGGTGATCGCGCTGCTGGCCACCTCGGTGCTGCGCGACCGGGGCCGCCGCATCCCGGTGGAGGCCGAGGTCCGCGACACGCTGCGCGCGTCCGCGTCCACGCTCGACGAGCTGAGCGGCCGGCTGGCGCACATCGAGGAGTTCGAGAGCGTGCTGGCGGGCACCAAGCGGGCGCTGGACGAGACGGCGGTCGTGCGGGTGATCGGCGGCGGGCAGGTCGCGCAGGTGCTGGAGGAGGCGCGCCGCGACACCGACCGGTGGTTCTTCAAGGGCGGCACCGGGACCTACATCCGCGCCAAGACGCTGCCCGAGTGCGTGGCGGCCGCCCGCAGGGACCGGCGCACGCTGCTGTTCCGGCTGGAGATCCTCGACCCCACGAACGTGGAGGTCTGCGAGGCGTACGCGCGGCACCGGCGCTCGGTGTCGGACTCGCCGGACGCGACGGGCGAGAAGTGGACGCTGGAGCGCACCCGCAAGGAGGCGTACGCGACGCTCCTGGCGGCGTGCTGGCACAAGCAGCGCTTCGGGATGCTCGACATCGACATCGGCCTGGCGCGGACGATGACGACGCTGCGCTACGACCTGGCGTCGTCGCGGCTGGTGGTGACCCGCGACGACCCGCGCGGCGAGGCGCTGGTGGTCGACAACGACAAGTTCTACTACAGCTGGGTGAGCGCCGAGCTGCAGACGAGCCTGGACCAGGCGCGCCGGGTGCCGGTGGAGCAGGCGCGGCTGGCGCCGCTGGACGACGAGCCGACCGTCGAGGAGGTCCGCAAGCTCTTCGAGGTGATCGGGATCGAGCTGGCGCACTCCTACACCGACCGGGACGTCATCGAGATCATCCGGAAGGCGCTGCGCGCGAAGGACCCGTACGAATGACCGGGCCGCGGGCAGGACGTGGCGGGCCGGGATGAGGTACGAGGAGATCCGCGGGGAGATCCGCGCCGGCCGGGCCGCGCGGACGCTGCCGGCGTGGGCGGAGCGGGTCCTGGAGGACGTCGTCGCGGGCCGCTCGCCGGTCGCGGCGGTGCGCCACCCCCTGGGCTTCCTGTGCCTGCCGGTGGAGCGCAGCGGCGATCTCGGCGTGTGCCTGCACATCTGGACGCCGGAGGTGCGGCCCGCCCCGTCGACGACGTCGCCGGTGCACTGCCACAGCTGGGACCTGCTCAGCTTCGTCCTGTACGGGACGGTGCGGAACGTCCGGATGGACGTCCTCGAAGAGCCGGGCGCGGCTCCGGGCGGCGCCGCGGCGGCGGAGAGCGCCGGTCAGGTGTTCGAGGTGGTGAGCAGCGGCGACGTGGACGAGCTGCGGGCGACGGGCCGCGCCGTCCGCTACCGTCCGGGCCCTTCGACGACGCACCGCACCGGGGAGTCGTACACGCTGCCCGCGGGGGTGTTCCACAGCACGCTGATCGAGGACGGCCTGGACGCGGCGACGGTGGCGCTGGGGCGGCAGACGCCCGGCGGCGGGGACCTGTCGCTCGGTCCGCTGGACGTCCCGACGCACCGGGTGCGGCGCTCCCGGTCCGATCCCGGCGACACGGTGCGGGCGCTGCGGCGCTCGGCGCACCGGATCGCGACCGCGCATCCCGGTCCCGCCGGGGTCGCGCCCCTGCCCGACGAACCGCCGTCCTCCGGCCCGTACGGGCGCCGGCACCGCTCGGCCCGCCGGTAGGCGGGCCCGTCAACGACTGGAGAGGCCCCGATGAGAACCGGCACCCCGTCACCGGCCCTCCCGGTCGATCTCTCGGAGGCCCGCCGGGTGGCGGTCGAGGCGGCGGAGGCGGCGGGGACGCTGCTGCGGTCGCGGGTGGACGGGCCGGTGGAGGCCCGCCCGAAGGGCACGGCCGGGGACGTGGTGACGGAGCTGGACACGGCCGCCGAGTCGCTGATCCTGGAGCGGCTGCGCGCGTCGTATCCGGGGCACCGCATCATCGCGGAGGAGTCCGGGATCCTGGACGGCGCCCCAGGCGAGGAGATGGTGTGGCTCGTCGATCCGCTGGACGGCACCAACAACGTCGCCATCGGGATGCCGGTGTACGCGGTCGGCCTGGCGCTGTGTGCGCGCGCGGAGCCGGTGTTGGGCGTCGTCCATGACCCGGTGACGGGGCGCACCTGGTCCGCGCTGAACGGCGGGGGCGCGCAGGGCCCCGACGGGGCGCCGCTCACGCTGCCGGAGCGCCCGCGTCCGGGGCGGGAGCGCAATCCGGTGCTGGCGTGGACGCAGGGCCACCAGGTGGGCCCGGGCGACGCCGAGGCGTTCGGGCTGCGCTCGCGAGTGGAAGCCGGGTGCGCGCGGATGCTGCAGCTGTGGGCGCCGCTGGTGGGGTGGGCGATGCTGGCGCGCGGCGACATCGACGGGTTCGTCGGCTACCTGCCGGAGATCGTGGACCTTCCGGCGGGGGCGCTGCTGGCGGCGGAGGCGGGCGCGGAGCTGCGCCGCCTGGACGGGGCGCCGTACGAGCTGGGCATCGACCGGCCGCCGTCGGAGCTGAGCTTCGTCGCGGCGCGTCCGGAGCTGCTCGACCGCCTGCTGGAGACGGCCGCCTGGAGCGTCCCCTCCCCTTGAGCAGCCCCTCCCCCTGAGCCTGCCCTCCCCCTGAACCTCACTGGGGCGCGTCAGCGGGTGAGCAGCAGCGTCCCGACCGCGGCGGCGCAGCCCAGGACCGCGAGGGCCGCCCCGGTCAGGACGAACTTGCGCATCGGGACCCGGACGTCCCAGCGGCGGCACCACTCGAACCACAGGAGCGTGGCGAGCGACCCCCACGGGGTGATGACGGGCCCCACGTTCGTGCCGGCGAGCAGCGAGAGCAGCTGGTCCTTGTTGGCCGCGGGCACGGCGGACTCGCCCGCGACGTAGGCGGGCAGGTTGTTCAGGACGTTCGACAGCCCCGCCCCCGAGAAGGCGGCGCGGAACGCTCCCGAGGCGCCGTCGTCGGTGCCGACGAGCGCGCGCATCGCGTCGTCGAGGCCGTAGCGCTCCAGCGTGGGGACGACCAGGAACAGCCCGGTGACGAACACCATCAGCTGCCACGGGATCAGCGCCGGGCGCAGCGCCGAGCGGTCCCGCACGGCGAACGCCGCGACGGCCACCGCGGCGGCCACCGTGGTCGCTATGCCGAGCTGGATCCCGGTGTGGACGCCCGCCAGGATCGCGCCGATGAACAGCAGGCACGCGACGCCGGTCGCGGAGAACAGCACCCGGTCGCGCACGGGGACGGGTTCCGGCGGGTCGTAGGCGTCCTCTCCGCGCATGCGGCGCCGCCAGTAGAACACCCACAGCAGCGCCATGGTGACGGCCAGGACCGCCGCCTGCGGCAGCCACATCCGCGCGGCGAACGCGGGGGTCTCCAGGGCCACGCGGTCGGAGGCGAGCAGGTTCGTCAGGTTGGAGACCGGCAGCAGCAGGCTGGCGGTGTTGGCGAGCCACACGGTCGTCATGGCGAGCGGCAGAGCCGCGATCCGCGCGCGCGCCGCGAGCGCCAGCATGACGGGCGTGAGCAGTACCGCCGTCGTGTCGAGGTTGAGGAAGATGGTGTTGACCGACGCGAACGCCACGCACAGCAGGAACAGGGCGGCGTAGCGGCCGCGCCCGGCGCGCGCCACCCGCTGGGCGATGGCGTCGAAGACGCCGGCCTCCTTGGTCAGCTCCGCGAGCACGATGATCGCGAACAGGAACAGCAGCAGCGGCGCGATGCGCCCGACGCTGGAGCGCGCGGTCTCGGCGGGCAGCGCACCGGTCGCGACGAAGACGAGGCCGAGCGCGAGGACGCCGATGCGGATCCAGTCGAGAACGCCCAGCGAGCGGGCCGCGCGGCGGACGGTCTCGATCGGGGGCGACACGCGCGCCATGATCCCATAACCCGGCCGGTGCGCCGGCGGCTCACCGGGCCGATGCGCTCGAGATCGCCTTCCCAGGCGCGATACTGGCGGCATGACTCCCCCCGGCGGCCGTCCACGGCAGGAGCGTCCCACCGACTTCTTCATCAGCTACTCCCCCGCGGACGAGCGGTGGGCGTCCTGGATCGCCTGGCAGCTGGAGGCGGCCGGGCACCGGACGATGATGCAGGCGTGGGACTTCGTGCCCGGCACGAACTTCATCGACTTCATGGACCGGGGGCTGTCGGAGGCCAAGGCCGTGGTGGCGGTCCTGTCGCGCAACTACCTGCGCTCGCGGTACGGCCGGCTGGAGTGGATGGCGGCGCTGCGGGCCGACCCGGACGACCCGGCCCGCAAGCTCGTCACCGTCCGGATCGAGGACTGCCCCATCGACGGGCTGCTGTCGACGATCACCTACGTGGACCTGGTCGGCGTCGACGACCCCGACGAGGCGCGCGGGCTGCTGATGCGGCGCATCCAGGAGGCGCTGATCGGCCACGCGCGCCCCTCGGACGGTCCGGGTTTCCCGGGGGGCGGCCGGAGGGCCGCGGGCGGCCCTGCGGCGATCGTGGGCCGCCTGGAGGGCGACGGTCCCGCCGGGGACGGGCTCGCCGGGGACAGGCTCGCCGGGCCGGGGCGCCCGGAGCCGGTCGGCGAGCGCCCGGCGCGC